>JALOMX010000091.1 GCA_025455245.1 Chitinophagaceae bacterium | reverse complement strand
TATGATGAGGCACCGCATCAGACTGCTCACTTCATTGAAGAATGGGCACGAAACGGATGGGTAAATATTGTGGGCGGCTGCTGCGGTACCACCCCGGATCATATCAGGCATATTGCCGATGAGGTGCGCAAGCTGGCGCCCAGAAAATTACCTGAATTGCTAACTGCATAATACAACGGACGATGCCTAAAAAGCCCATGGTTGCACTGGCACTGCCTGATCAGGACATCATCAACCGGATTTTTCACATCCGGGGGTTGAAGGTCATGCTCGACCGTGACCTTGCTGAGATGTATGGCGTGGAAACCAGGGTTCTTAAGCAGGCTGTGCGCAGAAACATGAGCCGTTTTCCGGAAGATTTTATGTTTGAAATGACCCCGGAAGAACTGGACCATTGGAGATCACATTTTGTGACCTCCAATTCGGAAAAGATGGGCTTGCGGTATCCTCCTTTTTGTTTTACCGAGCAGGGAGTGGCCATGCTTTCCAGCGTACTCAACAGTGATACTGCCATCCAGGTAAACATACAGATCATCCGGGTATTTGCCCGCATGAAACAATTGTTGCTTGACAATAAAGACCTGCAACTGAAAATGGAACAGCTTGAAAAAGTTGTTTCAAAACACGATAAAGAAATACTGGCCATTTTTAATGCCGTCAAAAAATTGATTGAACAGCCCGCCAAACAAAGGGAACCGATTGGTTTTCCCTATCCGGGTAAAAAATAAGAACTATGAGTGGAGCCATTCATCCATACATGCGCCTGTCGGGGTTAGAGCCCCTGGTTATTCGCCCCGAAACCAATTTTGTGAACGTGGGCGAGCGGACCAACGTAACAGGCAGTAAGAAATTTGCCCGCCTTATCCGCGAAGGCAAGTATGAAGAAGCGCTGAGTGTGGCGCGTCAGCAGGTAGAAAGCGGCGCACAGATACTTGATGTGAACATGGACGATGCGCTGCTTGATGGCGTGCAGGCCATGACCACCTTCCTCAACCTGCTGCAGGCCGAGCCCGATATTGCCCGCATCCCCATCATGATCGACAGCTCAAAGTTCGAAATCATTGAAGCCGGCCTCAAATGCGTGCAGGGTAAGTGTATCGTCAACTCCATCAGCATGAAGGAAGGTGAAGCCAAGTTCATTGAGCAGGCTCATACCTGCCTCGCTTACGGAGCTGCCGTTATTGTAATGGCTTTCGACGAAATTGGACAGGCCGATACCAAAGAACGCAAGGTGGAAATCTGTCACCGGGCTTACAAAATACTTACGGAGCAGGTTGGTTTTGCACCGCAGGATATCATTTTCGACCCAAACATTTTTGCGGTGGCCACCGGCATAGAAGAACACAATAACTATGCCGTTGACTTTATTGAAGCCACGCATGAAATAAAGCAACTGATGCCCCTTACCAAGGTAAGCGGTGGCGTATCCAATATTTCCTTCAGCTTCCGCGGCAACGACCACGTACGCGAAGCCATGCACAGTGTTTTCCTTTACCACGCCATTCGTGCGGGTATGGATATGGGCATCGTCAATGCGGGACAGTTGGTGGTATACGATGAAATAGAGCCAACCCTCCGCGACCTGTGCGAGGATGTGCTGCTCAACCGAAACAACGACAACAACGAAGCCACCGAAAAACTGATTGCCTTTGCCGAAACGGTAAAAGCCAAGGGCAAGGTGGAAGTAAAAGATGAAGCATGGCGCAATGCCCCGGTGGAAGAAAGGCTGAAACATGCGCTTATCAATGGCATTACAGATTACATTGATCAGGATACCGAAGAAGCAAGGCAACAGTATGCCCGTCCGCTTGAGGTAATTGAAGGCCCGCTGATGGCCGGCATGAATGTGGTGGGCGACCTGTTTGGTGCAGGCAAAATGTTTTTACCGCAGGTGGTAAAGAGCGCAAGGGTAATGAAAAAGAGTGTGGCTTATTTAACGCCTTTTATTGAACAAGAGAAGCTGGATAACCCGTTGGCACAACAGGGAAATGTTCCGAAGGTGCTTTTAGCAACGGTAAAGGGCGATGTTCATGATATTGGAAAAAATATTGTGGGTGTTGTATTGGGCTGCAATGGCTATGATATTATTGACCTGGGAGTGATGGTACCCACGGATAAAATTCTGGATGAAGCCCAAAAGCATAAGGCAGATATCATCGGGCTTTCGGGGCTTATTACGCCATCGCTGGACGAAATGGTACACGTAGCGCGCGAAATGAAACGCCGCGGCATGATACAACCCCTGTTGATTGGCGGCGCTACCACAAGCCGCATGCATACGGCCGTAAAGATCGCACCCGAGTACGACCATGGTGTAATTCATGTACTTGATGCAAGCCGTAGTGTTACCGTTACTACAGGGTTATTGAACAAAGAACAGAAACTTGAATTCCTTGAACAGACCAATAAAGAATATACGCAACTGAGGGAGAGTTTTGAAAGTAAAAAAACCTCAAAGAATTTCCTTTCATGGAACGACGCCAAGGCGAACCCCGTTGTGATTGACTGGAACGGCTATCAGGCGGCTGCACCCTCTTTTACCGGTGCCAAACCTGTTGATGGGGTAACGGTAGCTGATTTGCGCAGCTACATCGACTGGAAACCCTTCTTTATTGCCTGGGAAATGCACGGCAACTTTCCGGATATACTTACCGATAGCGTGGTGGGCGCCGAAGCCACCAAACTATACAACGATGCAAATGCCCTGCTTGACACCATTGAAAAGGAAAACTGGCTCACACCCAAGGGCGCTGTTGGCTTTTGGCCGGCTTATAGCACCGGGGATGATGTAGTGGTAACTACTGAAGAAAAACAGGTGACACTGAATTTTTTGAGGCAGCAAATACAAAAGGTAAAAGGGCAACCGAATATTTCGCTGGCGGATTTTATTGCCCCCCCCATCCCCCCCGAAGGGGGGGAGTCCGGGGAACAAGATGTTAACGGGTATAATCCAGAAAATCAGGCTTCAATAGACGCTTCCACCAAAAACGAAAACGCTAACAAAAATTTCGATAAGGTTCCATTTGAAAAGTTTGCCGACCCCATACTTTATGGAAAATTGAAGGAGTTTGCTAAAACACATCGGAAATTAGAAACAGAGGCAGAGGCCGCTTTATGGAAAAAATTGAGGAATAATCGGGAGGGTTTTCATTTCAGGCGTCAACATATCATTGGCACATATATCGCAGATTTTGCATGTTTATCAAAAAAACTGATTGTTGAAGTGGATGGATTAATCCACGAACATCCCGACCATAAACTTTCTGATGAAGAAAGAACCCAATGGCTGAATGAACATGGATTTACTGTTATCCGGTTTTCAAACGAAAGAGCCATTTATGATACCCAAGAGGTTTGTTCAGAAATATTGGAAAAGCTGAATGAACTTCCCGATGCTCACAAAATTTTCGGAGATGATGTGTCCTTCCCCCGCGGGGAAGGCCGTGGAGAGGACGGCGCCTTCAAACCCGAAGAAAAATCTTTGGCAGAACACGTCTCCTCCCCCAGCGGGGGAGGCCGGAAGGGGGCCGTGGGGGCCGACTTTATCGGCGCCTTCGCTGTTACCATTCAGGGAATGGAGCCCTATCTTGAACATTTTCAAAAGGAGCATGATGACTACAACAAAATCATGCTGCAGGCTATTACCGACAGGCTTGCAGAGGCTTTTGCCGAATACCTGCACGAGCGGGTGCGCAAGGAATTCTGGGGTTATCAGAAGGAGGAGGCATTAAGCAACGAAGAACTGATCAAAGAAAAATATGTTGGCATACGCCCCGCACCGGGCTACCCTGCCTGCCCCGACCATACCGAAAAATACAAATTGTTTGAACTGCTGAATGCAACGGAACTTACCGGCATCTCCCTTACCGAATCCCTTGCTATGTATCCTACGGCTTCTGTGTGCGGCTGGTATTTCAGTCATCCGCAGAGTCAGTACTTTGGTGTGGGCAAAATACAGCGCGATCAGCTTGAAGATTATGCCCGCCGCAAAGGCGAACCGGTGGAGTTTGCAGAGAAGTGGCTGCGGCCGGTGCTTGAATAAGGCAGTTCTCAAGGTATTTCACGCAAAGGTGCAGCGTCACAATGGGTGTATGGAATAAAATTGTGTGTGATTGAGCGCCCAAGCTTAGAACCGGCATCAGGCAATGACCCGAATGGTGGATTAAAGTAAAATACTTTGCGCCTTTACGAGAAATCAGCTTCAGGCAAAGTATCAAAAACGCATAAACCAACCGACGGAATTTTCTGGAAAATGAAAGCGGCCTGTATTGCAATAAATCGGGTTATCCTTATTTGGCAAAATAGCTGTCGGGAACGCCCTTGTTGATCTTGTAATCGGCATAAGTCAATTCAACGTATCCTTTTTTCTCTGCAAGGCGGTTGGCATCGGGTCTTTCACCGTCATCAAACTCAAGCGTAACACCTTTGGGAAGTTTGTAATCTTTTGTATTGAATGTAAACAGGGTTTTATCGGGAAGAGCATATTGAATATACCTGCCATAGGTCATATCCACCTGATATGTACCGTTATCTTTTGTCGTAGTGATGGCCTTCCTTACAATCATATTTTTTTCATCAATATATAACACAGTCAGTACTACATCAGCCTGTGTGCTTCCGGGCAGCACCCTTACCACCCGAACCGGTTGTCCGCCAAGATTCTCCCTTCCCGCATCAATCGCAACAAAGTTGGGATCGCTCAAAATATTTTGCATGCTTACGCTTACGCCACCTTTGGGTAAAATACTTATACCCTTTTCCTTGGTAATTTTAAATTGGTTGGGCAGCTTGAAATAAACCTGCACATCGGCCACAGGAACTTTTAAAAAAGGTACATCGGTTCGAAGCGTGGCATTGGCACTGTAATCCTTAACCCTCTCCAGCTTGGCTTTTACATTTTTTACCAGTTGGGTAGCATCCTGCCCCCTCACCAAAAGAACGCCCGAAAGTATGAGCAAAACAACAAGAAAATAATTTTTCATAATACTATGATTAACATCAAAACAAAATTGCATGAATAAAGTTGGGAGTATTCCATTTCCTGATTACGTAAATGCGAATTCCCGATACGGCATTCCTGCTGGTTTTCACCTAAACAATTTTGCAGCCAAAATTTATCAGGACTTTTATGAGGATTATTTTTAACAGTTTAGCAGCATTCATTTTTTTGACAGGAAGTGTTAAGGCACAACAAGGTTTGGATAATGACACACTCGTTTCTAAGGAGTCTTACGCAAAGGATGTAACCGTAATAGGACAATATAGCCGGGCAGACATACACCAATTGCCGGAAGTGGTAGGAACATCCATTATGGCCGGTAAAAAGAATAGCCTGATTGTAATGGACAATGTAAATGGCAATGTGGTAACCAATACCATGCGACAGGTAATGGCGAAAGTTCCCGGCATCCATGTCTGGGAAAGCGAAGGAAGCGGGATTCAGATAGGTGTAGCCGCCCGCGGACTAAGTCCCAACCGCAGTTGGGAATTCAATACCCGGCAAAACGGATATGATATTGCTGCCGATCCTTTTGGGTATCCGGAAGCATACTACACCCCTCAATTACAGGCAGTTCAGCGCATTCAGGTTGTTCGGGGTGCCGGTTCGCTGCAATACGGCCCGCAGTTTGGCGGAATGATCAACTTCGTAATGCGCGACGGATCTGATATCCGGAAAAATTTTCAATTTGAAACACAGAACACGGTGGGCAGCTACGGGCTGATCAATACTTATAATGCCGTGGGCGGCGAAACGGAAAAGGTACATTACTACGCATTTTATGATCACAGGAATGCCGATGGCTGGCGGGAAAACAGCCGTTATAAAACGGGAACGGGTTTTGCCACCGCTACATGGAAAGTAAACAAAAGACTACGGATTGGAGCTGAAGTTACAAGCTGGCATGCCAACAGTCAGCAGCCCGGCGGGCTTACAGATGCACAATTTGCACAAAACGACAAGCAAAGCCTCAGAAGCCGCAACTGGTTTGACCTGAAGTGGAATATTGGCACCCTTAAGGCAAGCTATGATTTCGCTGAAAACAAGCGTCTGCAGGCTACTCTATTCGGTTTTGCCGGCGACAGAAGCAGCATTGGTTTCATGCTCCCACCCAATGTGAAAGACACCATCAATGCAGCCACCCTTGATTATAACAACCGTACGGTCTTTGTGGACGAATACCGAAACATGGGTGCCGAATTACGCTATCTGAGCGACTATAACCTATTCAATACAAGAAGTACTTTTTCAGGAGGCCTCAGGTATTATAAGGGGCGAACCAACCGCTACAACAATGGCAAAGGCGATACAGGAAGCGATTTCAATACCGATATCATGGGAGAATACCCTCAGCAATTACTCTTCACCACCACCAATTGGGCAGCTTTTGCAGAGAATATTTTCAGGATTGGCGAGCATTTTAAAATCATACCCGGCTTGAGGGTTGAGCAAATTGGAAACGAAGTCAGCGGACAAATCAACATGGTAAACAATACTCCCGTAAAAGCTTCGGAGCAATCCAGATCGCGCAGCTTTTTACTGGCAGGTGTAGGGGCGGAGTACCACATTGGCAAAACAGAGATCTATGCAAACTGGAGTCAGGCATATCGTCCCGTATTGTTCAGCGACCTTACTGCCAATGGCACTACAGATATTATTGATCCAAACCTGGAAGACGCAAAAGGATACAACTTTGATTTAGGTTATCGCGGAAATATTAAAGACTATCTTTTCTTTGATGCAGGTATCTTCTTTCTGCAATACGATAACCGCATAGGCCTGATTGCACAACAGAACCCTGACGGAAGTTTTTATAACTATCGTACCAATGTAGGTAACAGCCAAAGCAAAGGGGTTGAAGCCCTCATGGAGTTTAACCCGGTAAAGGCTTTCAGCAACAACCTGAAATACGGATCTTTCAGTGTATTTGCATCCGTTGGGTACACCGATGCACATTATGATGATTTTACTTTGACAACCCGTGTTGGCAATGAACTGAGGACCGTAAACTATAAAGATAAAAAGGTTGAGAACGCTCCTGAATGGATCATCCGATATGGTGTAAATTACTTTTACAAAGGATTAACGGCTACGGTTCAATGGAGTTATGTTGACGAAGCCTTCAGCGATGCCAATAATACGGTAACACCCACTGCCAACGGTTTGAATGGCCTGATTCCTTCATACCATATTGGCGATATCAGTGTAAATTATAAATTCCTTGAAAGATACAATGTACGTGCAGGGCTAAATAATATAACCGATGAGAGTTACTTTACAAGGCGCGCAGGCGGCTATCCGGGCCCGGGTTTAATGCCCGCAGACGGCAGGAATTTCTATGTTTCACTGGGTTTAAAACTATAGAACAAAAAAGAGGGCGATTTTCACCGCCCTCTTTTTATTTAAACAGAATGGTCCTATTTTTTTTCGTTAGTCATCCCGACATTCAAAATATCACGATCAAACAGATACATACCGCTCTTATCATCACCAATCATTT
>JALOMX010000090.1 GCA_025455245.1 Chitinophagaceae bacterium | reverse complement strand
TCCAAGCACGGCAGCCATGGTACTTGGAGTAGCCTCACAGGCCTTTTGCATGGCATTGGCCCTGATGCTCACCAGTTTCAAACCATCAGCAAAGGATAAAACACCATTCGCAACAAGGGCCGAAAACTCACCAAGTGAGTGTCCCGCTACCATATCAGGTGAAGGATTTTCCAATGTTTTGTATGCTATTACTGAATGTATAAAAATTGCAGGCTGCGTAACTTTTGTTTGCTTGAGTTCTTCATCGGTACCACTAAACATAATGTCTGAAATACGAAATCCCAAAATTTCATTTGCTTCCTCAAACAACTGCCTCGCTGCTTCATTATTATCATAATGGTTTCTGCCCATACCCGAAAACTGCGCCCCCTGACCGGGAAATACAAAAGCATGCTTACTCATTATCTAAAATTTTAGTGACAAAGATGAGGGAAAAATAGAAATAGAAAGTGGTTACAATGCTTGCATCCAATAATGAAAAGCCCATTCACGGGAATTGCTCCGGATTTTTTAGCGGTGAATAAATTCCCAATTGAATAATCATTAACAAATGACCAGGATACTTTTGCAAGAATTAAAAATAATCCTATGTATTTGTCCAAAAAGGGGTTGTTGGTGTTGGGGGTATCAGGGTTGATTTTGGGCAGTCTTGCATTTTCCACTACGCCATCCAATGAAAAAATAGTTTCGGAACAAAAAAGCTTAACCCATAGAGATTCAGGAATTATAGTTGCAAAAAAAACGCCCCACCCTTTACTGTCGCCGGATTTATATCAAAAAGCATTACAAGGCTACAAGCAGATTCTAAACTACGAAGGCCTCAGGAAAAGTATTTTAACCATTGTTGATTTCAGCAAACCTTCGTCGGAAAAAAGGATGTTCATAATTGATATGAACTCTGAAAAAGTACTGATGCATACTTATGTAGCCCATGGTAAAAATTCGGGAGAAATAATCGCGAACAGGTTTTCCAATACAGAATCTTCGTACCAGAGCAGCCTTGGTTTTTTCCTTACCGGAACCACTTATCAAGGAAGCAACGGATATAGCCTGAAATTAAAAGGTTTAGAAAAAGGATTTAATGACCGGGCAGAAAAACGTGCCATCGTCATGCACGGGGCCCCCTATGTAAGCGAAGAAATCATACGACGTACGGGAAGACTTGGCCGCAGTTGGGGTTGCCCCGCGGTTTCTCAAAAAGAACATAAACAAATCATAGACCTGATAAAAAATGGAAGTTGCCTATTCATATATGCTCCGGAAAAAACATATATGACAAGTTCAAACTTCTTAAATGAATCCATTGATTCAAATATGGTTATGTAACGGAATTTATTATTCCAGCATCAACACAAATCCTCCTGATGGCTTCATGGAAATCTGAACAGGTTGAACTGTTGCCGGTTGACTTTCAGAAAACGAAAATTGCCCCTCACCATCATTCACCATCCATGCATAACGGGCTCCAAATAATGTCGGGTCAATTTTGATGCTCACATCCGTTTCCGAACCATTAATACCTGCCACATACCATTTGTTTCCTGCTTTGCGGGCAATGACAACATAGCGTCCGGGATAACCATCTATTAATCGCACATCATCCCACGTATCGGGAAGACCCCTTAGGAAATCTTTGATTCGTTCCGGCACTTTCGACATCCCTTCAGGCGATTCGGCAAAATGCTGAATACCTGATGTAAACAGCACTGAAGTGGCCAACTCGAAAACTGCCGAGGTTTTCCGCTGAACATTTGTTTGAATCTTATAAAGGTTCATTGGGGTAAAATCCATAGGATCGTAAACATTTCGGGTAAAAGGGAGCATGGTGCAATGTGCTGCCTGTTTATCCGCATCATTCTGGTTGAATGTAACCATTTCAAAACCCTTTACAGCTTCCGTTGTTAAAAGGTTTGGATAAGTCCTGCTCCATCCCCTTGGCAATGTCGCCCCATGAAAATTTACCATTAATCCTGCCTTTGCTGCATCTTTCAAAATATCCTGATAATACTCCATAACCGATTGTCCGTCCCCGGCAAAAAAATCGATTTTCACACCTGCAATCCCCATTTGTTTTAACCTGTCAAATTCCTTTTCCCTTAACTCTTGGGTCAACAATTGGCTTTTCGGTGTCAACTTTACCGTGTTCCAATCGCCCGCTGAATTGTACCAAAGCAACAATTTTACCTTTTTTGTTTTGGCAAAATCCGCAAGCTCTTTTACTTTTTCATATCCGATCTTACGATCCCAACCGGCATCTATCAGACAATATTGCCACTTCATATCAGCAGCAAATTCAATATATCTTTTCTGCTCATCGTATATGATATAATCATCCTTCGAATTAATCCAGCTCCAGGAAGCCTTTCCCGGCTGAACAAAAGAAAAATCTCCGGCCACTTTTGGAAGGGCAAAATCTGTACCCAGCGTATTTTCAACAATAGTGGCCAAAGAGCCGATGGCAAGGATCCTCCAGGGGCTATTATAATTACTAACCACTCGGGGCAAAAGGCCTTTACCGGTGATTACCTCCCGCGGATCAGGAAAAGCAACGGAATACTCACCATCAGGTGAAAAATGAGAAAGCCTTGTAGCACAATGATGCCCTTCTACTCCGGTTTCTGTAATCAGCATCCAGATATCACCGGTACGAAAGAGGGCCGGGTATACCCAACCGGCTCCCATTGTTGATACAGTACCCACCGGTATGTCCATCTGATAGTGTTCTTCATACGCAGGATTGGTTTGCTCCCACCCTGTTTTAGATACCTGCATAGGTTGAAGCCATGCCCTGGCATCTGAAGGAAAATTAAAAGACGTACCTTCTTTTGTAATCTGTTGATGCGCTTTGGCATCCCCCGGAAAATGATAACGGAACGCTACGCCATCATTGGCCACAGAAAACTCTATGAACAATGGTTGGCCATTTGTATTCATAAAACGAAGGATCCTGACATTAGCATTAATATGTATATGCTTTTTCTTTCCATGCATTAAGGTATAGGAATCATTCATCACACTGACCCTTCCGCTGTCGGTCATTCTCATTCCGGTTTCATAATTTTCCGCACCCATATGCATTCCCAATTTGGAAGGCTGTAAAACGGTAACGTTTTTGTAGCTCACCTTATAGAATATTTGCCCATTCCCGTTTAAGGAAACAACCACCAGAATATTTTGATCAGGAGATGAAATATGTACTTGTGCCCACCCGGAGAAAACAATCAGGAAATTAAACCCTATAAAATAAAACACTCTAAACAACATATATGCAATCATTTTCATGGTAAATTTAAAAAATGAAGGCGTAAATGCCAAATTTAATTGTATTTAATACAATTAAAAAAGACGATATAGCATTCCCGAACTTTGGTATAAAAGAGCCGTTACCTTCGCAGCCACTATGGAATGGACACAATTGCTGATAGCCTGTGCGGCAGCATTCTCAGCCGGATTTATTGATGCGGTAGTTGGCGGTGGCGGACTTGTACAAACCCCGGCCCTACTCGTTACTTTTCCTAATTGGCCGGTTGCATCTATTCTGGGAACAGTTAAAATTCCCTCTTTCTGTGGTACCGCAGTGTCCGCATGGCAATATCAAAAAAGGATTCAGATTCAATGGAAATTGGTGGGGGGTATTGCACTTGCCGCTTTCGCAGCGGCCATGTTCGGTTCTTATATGGTAAGTATCCTTGAAAACAAGGTATTAAAACCTATCATTTTGGTGGTATTGATTATTGTAGCCCTTTATACCTATACAAAAAAAAATCTTGGACATCAGCACGATGCATTGCCCTATGGTGAAGCTTTATGGAAAGGGATAATTGCCGGATTACTGATTGGCTTCTACGATGGTTTTATTGGTCCGGGTACGGGCAGTTTTTTAGTACTTGTTTTTATTACTGTAATTGGCTTCGATTTTATGCATGCAAGCGCGCATGCCAAAGTGGTGAACCTTGCCACCAACTTTGCAAGTATTCTATACTTTTCCGCTACCGGACATATCATTTACCAGTTGGCCATCCCGATGGCAGTTTGCAATATGGCAGGAGGATATGCAGGTACTCATCTTGCGCTGGCAAAAGGCAATAAGTTTATCCGCGCTTTCTTTTTGGTAGTTGTAGCCGGAACTATCCTCCGATTTGCTTATGATATTTTTTTTAAATAAATAATTTCCTCCAATGCCTCTTAAAATATAAGAGCCTCAGATCTGAAACTCTTCTTAAATGATTAATTCAATATGCTTTATCCAATCAATCCCTCAGGCTATGCAAACCCCTGCCTATCAGTATCTCCGATGAGCCAAACACGGTAATCGTTGCCTTTTGAAAATCTGAATCCTCAGCTTTGAAAATGTTATCGACATACTTCTGCGGGTTGCGATCAATGTAAGGGAACCATGTGCTATGAATCTGAATCATAATTCGGTGTCCCTTTTTAAAAGTATGCAAGACATCCTGTAATGGAATGGTTACATCTGTTGGCTGATTGGGCACAAAAGGTTCCGGCTTTTCAAAACTGTTGCGGAAGCGTGCACGGTATGCCTCGCTGCGCACCAATTGCTGATAGCCGCCCATCACAATATTCTTGGGATTATGATCGTAGTTTGGATGATTATCAGGATAAACATCAATTAGCTTCACCATAAAGTCGGCATCTGTGCCGGTAGTTGCAACTTTGAGCTTTGCTAAAATTTCTCCATTCAAGGTAAATTCCTCCTTCAATGGTTCCGTTTCAAATGTCAGCACATCCGGCCTCTTTGATGCATGCCGCTGATCATCGCTCATAAAATTCCTTGGCGTAAAGGTTAAACCTTCTATCTGAGATGTGTAAGGTACAGGATTTGCAGGATCACTGATATAATCAAACCGATCGTTTGCATTTCCTGATGTATTTATCTGAAGTTTCCGGCCGGGGGCAAAACTTAGCCTGACGGTTTCTTTTTCCGGAGGCCAGATATTATATGTTTCCCATTTTTTGGTACCTGTATTAAACACATTGGCTTCTGCCAACGCGGGCGCATTGACGTCATCCTTCAGGTACATTTTAAAAAATGGCGCTTCAAGGTTGTTTTGATACCAGGTACTGATGCTATCCCCGAAATAAATATGGTTATGGGTGCTTTTACCATTTTCCCGGGCCCAATCGCCATGGCCCCATGGGCCCATTACCAGGTGGTTTACGGCTCCCTGATTATTTTTTTCAATGGTTTTATAAATGTTAAGCGGGCCATATAAGTCTTCTGCATCAAACCACCCGCCTACCGTAAGAACGGCAGGCTTAACCTGCTTTAAATGTGGTAACAGGTTGCGCTTTTGCCAGAAGGTATCATAATTCGGATGATCCACATGCTCCTTCCAGAAATAATTATCATAATGAATTTTTTCGGTAATATTCTTTAAGGCACCCAATCTCATATAGTAGGCATACCCGTCAGGCGCTCCCTGCCCCATGGGATACAGGCGCATGATGCCCGGTAAGAACCAGTTGTCTTTGGTTGGTTTGGCCGGATTATAACCAAATACCGGGAAGGCTGCAGTATATGCCTGTACAAAGGCCCCCTGATGATGGAAATCATCGAAAAAGAAATCTGCAATCGGTGCTTGTGGCGATACCGCTTTTAAGGCAGGATGCGCATCAGGCAACGAGGCAGCCGAATAAAACCCGGGGTACGAAATTCCATACTGACCGGCTTTCCCATTATGATTCTTAATATTCTTAAGCAGCCATTCAATAGTATCATAAGTGTCGCTGCTTTCATCAACCGAATTCTTATCTTTCACATTATTTCCGGGAATATTGGGGGTCATATTGGTCCATGTACCCTCACTCAGGTAACGGCCACGCACATCCTGATACACTAAAATGTATCCATCCCTGATTAATGTTTTTGACGGATAATTACCAAGGTTAAAATCATCATAGTTACTTGCGTTGTAACATGTGCGGTTTATAAGGAAGGGATATTTTTTTGAATTATCTTTTGGTGTATACACAATGGTGTGCAGCTTGGCACCATCACGCATGGGGATACTGTAAATGGCTTTATCATAATGGCTAACCAGCCACAGTGAATCTTCATTTTTTGACTGTGCAAAAGAATTGGCCGAAAAGACTAAAAGAAAGCCGAAAAGCAGTTGTTTCATTTCTAATATTTAATCCGATAAAGATAATGGGAGATTATTTTCATAAACTACCATACATAAAAAAGCCACGAATGCACATGATTTGTACACTCGTGGCTATATGGTATGCCTCAGGCAAAACTTCTATTATTCAAAGCTCATATCCAATCCAAGTCCCCTCAATTCATGCACCAATACATTAAATGATTCGGGCACGCCGGCACGTGGAATATTGTCGCCTTTTACAATGGCCTCGTAAGTCTTGGCACGTCCAATAATGTCATCAGACTTAATTGTAAGCAGTTCCTGCAGGATGTTTGCAGCACCATAAGCTTCAAGGGCCCAAACCTCCATTTCACCAAAACGCTGACCACCAAACTGAGCTTTACCGCCCAAAGGCTGTTGAGTAATCAAGCTGTATGGTCCTATAGAACGTGCGTGCATTTTATCATCAACCATGTGGTGGAGCTTAATAACATAGATTACACCTACTGTGGCCTTCTGATCAAAACGGTCGCCCGTTTCACCATCATATAGATAGGTATGCCCGAATTTAGGAAGATTAGCTGCTTCAATTTCATTTGCAATTTCATCTGTAGTAGCACCATCGAAGATAGGTGTCGCATACCGCTTACCAAGTTTTAGTCCGGCCCAGCCAAGTACTGTTTCATAAATCTGTCCGAGGTTCATACGGCTTGGTACACCGAGGGGGTTCAAAACGATATCAACCGGTGAACCATCCTCAAGGAACGGCATATCTTCCTGACGAACAATCTTGGCAACAATACCTTTGTTACCGTGACGACCGGCCATTTTATCACCAACCTTAAGCTTACGCTTAACAGCAAGATAAACTTTTGCCAGCTTCAACACGCCTGCAGGTAATTCATCCCCAATGCTGATGTTGAATTTTTCACGCTTGTAACGGCCGAGTTCTTCGTTGTACTTTATGGTATAGTTATGCAGCAATTGATTGATCAGCTCATCAATATGGGCATCTCCTGTCCAACCCAGAGGGTTTACATTCAGAAAATCGATCTGACTCAGATTCTTACGGTTAAACCTGGCGCCCTTCCCGATCAGTACCTCACCAAAATTATTGCTGATTCCGGCAGATGGCTTTTCTTTTAAAAGAACTTCCAGCTTATCGAGCAATAGTTCCAGAAGATCACCCTGATTCTTCTCGTGTATTTTTTCTATTTTCTCCAATGCGGCCTTTTCACGCACTTTGGTATTCTTATCCTTTTTGGTACGCTGGAAAAGCTTCTTGTCAATGACTACACCTTCGGTGCCGCTTGGGGCTTTAAGGGATGCATCTTTTGCATCTCCCGCCTTGTCGCCAAAGATGGCACGGAGAAGTTTTTCTTCAGGGGTAGG
>JALOMX010000089.1 GCA_025455245.1 Chitinophagaceae bacterium | reverse complement strand
GGCGAAGAAATGGTAAGCTTTGCCTCATTACCGGCAGCAGGGGTCGTTTTGAGCAATATGGGACTCAGTGGCCTTTCTTTAACAGCAACGGGTGATTCAATCCGTTTTTTTTTCAAAACCTTCCCTTCTGAACTCACAGCAAGATCAATTACCTGTTGCAGGTAACAAAGTTTTATCAGCGCCAATTCTACATGCAAACGTTTATTACGGGCACTTTTAAGGGTCATTTCTGCATCCGAAATAACCTGTAATGCCGAAACAAGATAGCTGAGTGAGATGCGCGCTGCCGCATCTGCATACCGTGTTTGCATTCCTTCGAGCACATCAAGCAATTGAGCTGCCCGGCCATCCTTGCAAATCAAAAGATTGCGCAGCATTGATGCAAAACCGTTCAGTACGGTATCACCTTCGAAACCGCGTGCATGAATGGTATCGTAGAGCAGCAAGGCAGCGGCAATGTCTTGCCTGATTAAAGAATCGAGCAGTTTAAAATACTGATCTTCATCAAGCAGGTTGAGATGCTCAATGGTATTGGTATAATTAACCTGAGCGCCCGTAAAACTTACAATCTTATCCAGCAGGCTTAGCGCATCTCGCATACAGCCCTCACTTTTCTGAGCAATAAGCTGCAGGGCACTTTTTTCTGCCTGAATATTTTCTTTCTCTACAATTTCAAGAAGGTGTTCAACCGTATCGGCATTGGTAATCCGTTTGAAATCAAAAATCTGGCAACGACTGAGGATCGTTGGAAGGATCTTGTGTTTTTCGGTGGTTGCTAATATAAACTTGGCGTAGGGAGGCGGCTCTTCAAGGGTTTTTAAAAATGCATTAAATGCAGCCTGACTAAGCATGTGCACCTCATCGATGATGTATATCTTGTATTTTCCCTCCTGTGGTGCAAAGCGAATCTGCGTTACAAGATCGCGAATATCATCAACACTGTTGTTGCTCGCTGCATCGAGTTCATGAATATTGAGCGAAGAACTTTTATTGAACGATTCGCAACTACGGCACTTATTACAGGCCTCGCCATCGGGTTGCAGGTTTTCGCAGTTGATGGTCTTGGCAAGAATGCGCGCACAGGTTGTTTTTCCCACCCCTCTTGGTCCGCAAAACAGAAATGCATGCGCAAGGGTATTATTGGCAATGGCGTTTTTTAAAGTAGTGGTAATATGTTTTTGCCCGATAACCGTACTGAAATTCTGTGGCCGGTACTTGAGGGCCGATACAATAAATTTTTCCTTGAGGGCCGATACAATAAATTTTTCCATGGGAGGTCAAAAGTAAATACTCCTTACCTTATAAAACTGTTAGTTCATACAATTTTACCCACCACCCTACCATATTGTCTGAAAAGAAAAACTGTCAGAAAAAAGGCAAAATAATCCCATCCTACGCGTATACGGATACCCATCAGGCCCGCCTCCTGAGAATTTCCATAAAATAAACCCATACTGTCCGTATAGGTAAGGTTTCCACCAATAAAACCTCCACTTGCAAAAGCCTGGATTTGTCCCGGAGAAGTACTTGTAATGACTACATTCCCACTACAATGCAGGGCAGCAGCATAAGCAATGTACATTGAACCGGCAGAGGCAGTGAAAGTAACATTTCCGTTATACTGGTTGCCACTTCCTGACAAATCAGCTTCAAGAAACGCATTAGTGCCCAGATTAGAAAAAACGGTGTTTCCTTTAATAGAATTACTTCTAACATAGGTATAAAAGCCGCCGGTGTAAGCCGGATCATCCGAAATGGTCACATTTCCGGTAACAAGGTTTTCGTTAAAATAATTATTATTTGGCCCTTTGTACCCTGTAATGGTAAATTGATTTACAAAAAGGTTATTATTCGTTAAATAAAATCCTTCAGGATGCAATACAATGATACTGCCACCCGGTTTTTGATTATTGATCCTGACCATTTGAAAAATGCCGGGAGCGGTCTCTTCTGTTTCTATATTAATTTTACCTGCAATATTGGTTGGAGTGGCTCCATTGCCAAAAAGTGAAGCCCCAGCCGATTGGTTGGTATAGCTAAAATCCCCCCCTATGGTTCCACCACTTGTAAAGGCTTGCGTATGTCCAGGAGCGGTTCGGTTTATTAACAGGTTGTTGGAGCATTGAATGGGAGCATTATAAGCTATGTAAATGGGTCCGGCTGAGGCATTAAAAGTAACATCTCCTGTATAAGAATTTCCGGTTCCAACTGCATCCGCTTCAATAAGAGGATTACTCCCATTGTTTGAAAAAACGGTTTTTCCAATGATAACATTATTCTGGATGCGGGTTATAAATCCGCCGCCATAATCTGCAGCAGTCTCAATATTGACGTTACCGGTAATTTTATTCTTAAACAGGTCACCGTATTGACCGGTTCTATAGCCTTTAACCACTAAGGAATCCACCACCAAAGTGTCATTCTTCAAAACAAACCCAAGAGAATTTTCAACTGATACCGAACCTCCCCCTGTTTTATTATGAACCTGGTACATTTCCAAACCACCGGGTGTCGGGTAATACACATGTAAAGAAATCATACCATCTATATTTGTTTTGACACCGGGATTTCCAATGCCCGTTCCTGTACCCTTAAGGTTGGTATAGGAAAAATTACCCAGAATGGATGCACCTGCATTAAACAAACTTGTTCCACCGGCAACTGTCCGGAATATGCTCAGATTACCATGGTACATGGAAGGAACGAGATATGAAATCAAAGCAGGAAGCTGATCATGAATATTAAAGTTTACATTACCAAAATATTGGTTTGGAGTACCATCGTATCCTTCCACAAACTGATTGGAACCTGTAAGGTTTATTACAATATTATCATTTACGTTGTTACTGCTGAAAAAGGTAAAAAAACCTCCGGTCCCGGTATTCAAATTAACTTCAATATCCGTTGAACCGCTACTGTTATTGAGGGTACTGCCTGTAAATTTAATAAAGGTAGTATTGCCATTGATGGTCAGTGTAAATCCATTTACATCCAATTGACTGCCTGCCTGCATATCAATACTATTTATAATGACATTACCTGAAAATTTCGGCCAGTTTCCGCTTGCAACCGAGCCAGGGATATATACATTCGATGATGCACCCGGAATACCGGCAGGACTCCAGTTTGCTGCCGTATTCCAGTCTCTGTTCGTATTGCCGGTCCAGGTTTGTGCAGGTAGAAAAATACAGGAAAATGTCATGAGAAAAAATATGAAAACCTTTTTCATAACATTAGGTTTAAAAATAAAGTGTTAAGCAGAGATCACCCTGTTAACTATTAAAAATAATCACTATAAAGGTACTCAAAACAGGGCATTTTTCGGTTTGAAAAGGATTATATTAACTAATAAATACTATGAAAATAACCCATTTCCGGAAGTGGTTTTCGTGGTTAAGAATTGAGACAAAAGATTAAAAAAGGGAGCATCACAAAAATGCTCCCTCCTTTAAGTATCCTGTAACGGAACAGCCGATGGATTACCCTTCTATTTGTTGAGTAGCCTGTATGGCTGTAAGGGCAATGGTATATACAATATCGTCAACCAAAGCACCACGGCTGAGATCGTTCACCGGGCGGCGCAATCCCTGCAGCATGGGACCTACACTTACCACATTGGCACTGCGTTGTACGGCCTTATAGGTTGTGTTGCCTGTATTCAGGTCGGGGAAAACAAACACGTTGGCACGGCCTGCAACGGGGCTGCCGGGCGATTTCTGCCTGCCTACACTTTCAACGGAAGCTGCATCATATTGAAGCGGACCGTCAATAAGCAGGTCAGGGCGCTTTCCTTTGGCAAGACGGGTAGCTTCGGCCACTTTTTCCACATCGGCCCCTGCGCCCGAACTACCGGTACTATAGCTGATCATGGCTACGCGCGGTGAAATTCCGAATGCCTTTGCCGAATCAGCACTTTGTATAGCAATATCGGCAAGTTCTTGTGCCGTTGGATCCGGATTAACCGCACAATCGCCGTAAACGTACACCTGATCGGGCATCAGCATAAAGAACACTGAAGAAACAATAGAGGCTCCGGGTGCCGTTTTGATAAGCTGCAAAGCAGGACGAATGGTATTGGCAGTTGTATGTACGGCACCGCTCACAAGGCCATCCACTTCATTCATAACAATCATCATAGTGCCCATGACAACATTATCCTCAAGATGCTGTTCAGCCTGTGGAGGGGTCATCCCCTTGCTTTTACGCAATTCTGCCAAAGGCATTACATAGCGATGCCTGATTTCATCGGGGTTGAGTATTTCAAGATCGGCAGGTAATTCAACACCCTGCGCTTCAGCTACTTCTTCAATGGAGTTCCGGTCGCCCAGCAGCACGCAGCG
Source organism: Chitinophagaceae bacterium (assembly GCA_025455245.1). Taxonomy (GTDB): domain Bacteria; phylum Bacteroidota; class Bacteroidia; order Chitinophagales; family Chitinophagaceae; genus Phnomibacter. The sequence continues at coordinate 8,303 of JALOMX010000089.1, read as the reverse complement.
CGCAATTCCTTTTTGGTGGCAGATAACTGCTGCCTTTACGGTACGGGGTTCATCACCTTCCGGCAAAACAATTCTTTTGTTGGCTTTACGGGCAGCCTGCATCAGTTGATACCTGAATGCAGCAGGAGGCATTCTCGACTCTGTTTGCAGGTCAACCTTTGCCTTAAGTATCTCGCCATTCAGGTGATCTGCCACAAAATCTACAAGCAAAGTAGCACGCTCAATATCATCACCGGGAATATGGTTGTCCATCCTTCCAAGGGCATTTACCGTTTCATACGTGGTACCTTCAGTGAGGAGTACTGGAATTTTTTGCATCAATGCCGGAGCGCACAATTTTTTAATGACATGCTTCGGTTCAAAACCGCTTGTCAGCAGTAATCCGGCAATCGGCGTTCCCCGCATTACAGCCATACTTGTGGCAATAAGCACATCATCGCGGTCGCCTGCTGTTATTACAAGTGCGCCGGGACGGAGCCTTTCCACCACATATTCAATACTGCGGGTAGCCACCATTATGTCGCGCACCCTTGCAGTTTCAATGTTTCCATGAAAAAGGATCTTTGCATTCAGGTGATTCGCCACATCCAGCATTCTTGGGGCCGTGTGTGAGGGTTCGTAAGGGGTTGCACCAATCAAAGGCAACCTGCCCTCATTAACCACCTTACTGTTTTGAGCAATCAGCCGGTGAAGCTGCTGTACATCGGTTTTTGATGGTACCCGGGTAAGCACATAACCCACTAAAGAAACCCTGTCGCTGCCGCCAAATTGTTCTACCGTTATTTCAATCTGTTCAGCAATGTTTACCGCATCGGTATCCTCGGCGTTTACCACTAAGATCACATCCGATTGCAGGTTACGGGCAATATCTCCATTAAGGGATGCAAGCAATGGCTTATGCGGATCGTGCGCAAGGCCTTCCACCACAAGCAGGTCTACATCACTTTCGCCCTGCCCCTTCATCGCTACCATCTCCTCCATTAACTGATCTTTCAGCCCATGACTCATCAGGAACTCAACCCTGTCAATAGAAATGGGTTTGGGCACTTTAATATTGAAAAGAGCCTGTGCAAATCCTACCGAACGCTCGCCTTCCTCTCCAGGGTAATTATCGGCAACAGGCTTTATAAAAGCTGCACGGATACCCAAACGCTCGAGCGTCCTCACGGTACCGAGCGATATAGAGGTAAGCGCTGCATTGTTGCCTACCGGAGCCAAATAATATGTTCTCATCTTTATTTATTTTTAAGTACCTCAATGGTTTGTTTTACAATCATCGCCTCTTCATTGGTATTCACTACCATGGCCACCGGGCTATCCAAAATGGTAATTACTCCTCCGGTTCCACCAACGGCCTTTGCATTGGCGCCGGCATCGGCAATAAAACCAAATACCTTTAGCCGCTTTAATACTTTCTCCCGAACAAGTACAGAATTCTCACCAATACCTCCGGTAAATATCAGTGCGTCAATACGTGGAAGTGATACAGCAAGCGCTCCAATAGCCTTGGCCAACCGGAACACAAAAACTTCGATGGCAACGGAGGCGCCTTTATGTCCTTTTGCAGCGGCTTCCGTAAGTTCGCGCATATCATTGCTAAGTTCGCTCAATCCAAGCAAACCGCTTTTTTTATTCAGCAGGTTCACCACTTCATCGGGAGTAATTCCAAGCGATTGTGCAATATATGGGGGAAGTCCGGGATCAATATCTCCGCTCCTTGTTCCCATTACCAAACCTTCGAGTGGAGTAAAACCCATGGTAGTATCAACACTCTTTCCATTAAGAACGGCAGTGGCACTTGCTCCGTTGCCAAGGTGTGCACTGATAAAGGCAGAATCATTCAGAGGAATGCCAAGTTCATTGGCAGCCCTTTGAACAACATACTGATGACTTGTACCATGAAAGCCATACCTACGGACACCGTATTGACGATACCATTGCATAGGCACCGCATACAGATAAGCATGTTCGGGAATGGTTTGATGAAAAGCAGTGTCAAATACGGCTACTTGCGGTAAATGCGGGGCCACTTCCATAGCACCGCGGATACCTACGAGGTTGGCAGGATTATGCAGCGGTGCAAAGGGCACACAAGCTTCAATGGCAGCCAATACTGCTTTATCAATAACCGTAGATGTTTTAAACTGCTCGCCGCCATGTACCACACGATGACCTACACCTGCAATGCTTCCGGTAAGCCCTTGTGCATGTATGTAGCTGAAGATTTCTGAAACCGCCTGTTTGTGGTTACCCGGTGACAGTGGCGTTTCATTTTTTTTTCCGTTGTGCCTGAAGGTAATGGTAGCATCCGGCAAACCGAGCTTATCTGCCAATCCTGAAAAAACCACTTTCTGATCGTCGGTGGTAATCAGTGAAAATTTCAATGAGGAGGAACCGGTGTTTAATACGAGAATCGTTTGTGTATCCATGAAAAGAATTTTGACCGAAAATCTGCTGATTAAGCTTGCTGCCAAAAAAAGAAAGCAAGGTTTGTTTCATCTGACTGTGCCTGAAGATCATCAGTTTTTTTCAGGCCCCAAAATAATGAAAGATGCCGCCCGTAAAACATGACCAAGGTCAACCTGAAAAGTTTTTTGAAGGAATTGTGATTCCGGTAACGATTGCGTGGATTCATGTTGATGATTATTTTTTAGAATGTTATTTTTTTCATGTCCTGATTAAAAAAGAACAAGGGTTGAATGAGACGAAATACAAACAACCCAAAAAAATAAACCTAAAAATCAAACAGCCTTCATCTTTTCATTTAATCACTGAAAAGCAGCATTACATGATCTGGCAAAAGTGAAAATGCCCTGCAATAAAAATTTTGCAAGGCATTATTTAATAATTGTTACGGATCTTAATTCATCATCTCCACGAACTGATCGAAGAGGTACCGGCTGTCATGAGGCCCCGGTGTGGCCTCCGGGTGATATTGCACTGAAAAAAATGGCTTGTCCTTAATTCGGATGCCCTCAATAGAATCATCGTTCAGGTTAAGATGGGTGATTTCGATATGCGATGCCTTTTCAACTGCTTCCGGATCAACACCAAAACCGTGGTTTTGGGTAGTAATCTCACTGCGGCCGGTAATAATATTTTTCACCGGATGGTTGAGCCCGCGGTGGCCATGGTGCATTTTAAAAGTGGGAATTCCATGGGCAAGCGCCAATAGCTGATGTCCAAGACAAATACCAAAAATCGGTTTATTGTATTTTGTCAGTTCCTGTATGGTTTCAACTGCATAAGGCATAGCTGCCGGGTCGCCCGGGCCATTGCTTATGAAAAAACCATCAGGTTCAAAATCGAGCAGGTCGCGTACAGGTGTATGGGCCGGAAAAACTTTTGCATACACACCCCGGTCGATCATATTCTGTAAAATGTTTTGTTTGATTCCAAAATCAAGCACTGCAACGCGCTTTCCGTGTGCAGGATTCCCTTTATAGTACGGCGCTGTTGTACTAACATGTGATGCAAGTTCAAGGCCTGCCATTGAAGGGATCTTGGAAAGTTCTTCCCTCAATTGTTCAATGGTTTTACCATCACTGCTGATGATACAGTTCATTGCACCCTGCTTACGGATATGAGCCACCAATGCCCTTGTATCAATTCCCTCAATGGCTACAATTTGATTTTGAATGAGGTAATCCTGCAAGGTAGCATTGGCCTGAAACCGGCTGAATTTTTCCTCAAGGTTACGGGCTATCAATCCTCGAATTTTAACCGAGGAGGATTCTACATCCGTTTCCTTGATGCCGTAGTTACCGATGTGTACATTGTTCATGATAAGTACCTGACCGAAATAACTGGGATCCGTAAAGACTTCCTGGTAACCGGTCATGCCGGTATTGAAACAAATTTCGCCGGAAGTGGTACCTATAGCGCCAAAGGCATAGCCATGAAAATAGTTTCCATCTTCTAAAGCGAGGATGGCCGGTTGGGAAGAATGCGTCATTGTACTTGGGAAAAATTTTTTGCCGCGCAAAAGTAAGTATTCTGTATAAGCGGGGAATGAAATGATTTCGCAAAATTTCAACACCGGGTTTCCCGGGTTCATAAATTAATCAGAAACCGGTTTAGAATCCAAATGCCTGATTTTTTTATCCCATACATAAAACCCAAAATATCGGATGAGGCGGTTGGATTGAAGGACGAAAAAGAAAACCAAGGATTGGTATTTCCAAGGTCTGCTTTTTTTTGCAATAAATTCTTTTAAAAAAACCGCAAAATACCGCAAATAAGGCTACTTTTACAACCGGATTAAGCAACCCCTTGTTTGGGTTTTCTAAAAAACGATTCAAAAAATGGTGAATTCTTACGAAAAAATCCCGGTAGAAATTTTTAAAACCTCAAATGAAGGTTCTGCCTTTGTGGCCAATGAAGTTGCCAAAATCATCAGGGCCCGACAAATGGAAGGGAAAAAATGCGTACTCGGACTGGCAACCGGATCCTCTCCCATTTCCATGTACAAAGAGCTTGTAAGGCTTCATAAAGAAGAAGGCCTGAGTTTTAAAAATGTGGTCACCTTTAACCTTGATGAGTATTATCCATTGGAACGCGATGCCACGATGCCATTCAAAGCTACTGGAGCTTTATGCACCGTTACCTGTTTGACCATGTAGATATTCTCCCTGAAAATATCCACATCCCGGATGGTGGCTGGAAACAGGATGAAATAAAAAAGCATTGTCTTGCTTATGAAGCTGCCATTGAAGCAGAAGGCGGTATTGACCTTCAGATTTTGGGAATCGGTAATAACGGCCATATCGGATTTAACGAACCGGGCAGCAGCATTATGAGCAAGACCCGGCTGGTGACTTTGGACAACAGTACAAGAATTGCCAATGCCAAAGATTTTCAGAACATCAGCAGGGTTCCAAGACTTGCCATTACAGCGGGCATCTCCACAATCATGAAGGCAAAAAGGATTATCCTGATGGCCTGGGGTTTTAAAGCACCCATTATTGCACGATCAGTTGAGGGAGATGTAACTGAACAGGTACCTGCAAGCCTTTTGCAACAGCACAACGACTGTCTTTTTGTGATAGACGAACAGGCTGCAAGCGACCTTACCCGCATAAAATCTCCATGGCTTACCGGTGAAATTGAGTGGACTCCCAAAATGATTCGCCGGGCAGTCATCAATCTTTCCCTCAAAGTGGGCAAACCCATTCTGAGTCTAACCAATTATGACTATAACGAAAATGGCCTGGGTGATTTAATGGTTGAAAAGGGTGATGCCTATGAAATAAACCTTCAGGTTTTTTATATGATGCGCGATACGATAACCGGCTGGCCGGGGGGAAAACCGGGCGCGGATATCCCCAATCATCCGGAACGCAGCCACATACAACCTAAGCGCAGCCTGATCTTTTCACCCCATCCCGATGACGACATCATAAGCATGGGTGGTACTTTTATGCGCCTTCACGATCATGGTCACGAGGTACATGTAGCTTACCAAACCAGTGGAAACATTGCCGTTACCGATGAGTTTGTAACGAGGTTCTTAGACTTTGCCGTTGGTTTTAATGGTATGTTTAATGTGGATACCGAAAAATCTTCAGCCATATTAAATGAGGCAAGACAATATCTCGAAAACAAAAAACCAAGCCAGGTAGACACCCCGGAAATCCGGGCAATAAAAGGCCTCATCAGGCGATGCGAAGCAGCCGCTACCTGCAGGTATGTAGGGCTGAATGAAGGCCAATGGCATTTTCAGAACCTTCCGTTTTATGAAACGGGAACTGTTCAGAAAAATCCTATGGGCGAAGAAGATGTAGTTCTGACTATGGAACTCCTCCGAAAAATCAAACCACACCAGGTTTTTTGTGCAGGAGATCTTGCCGATCCCCACGGGACCCACAAGGTATGTCTTGACATTGTTTTTGAAAGTTTGAAAAGAATTAAAGATCAAGGGGATGAATGGATAAACGACTGTTGGGTATGGCTGTACAAAGGAGCATGGCAGGAGTGGGATATTTCTGAAATAGAAATGGCAGTGCCTATGAGCCCGGATCAGGTAATGAAGAAACGATACGGCATTTTTATCCACCAATCCCAAAAAGATATGGTTCCGTTTCAGGGGAGCGACAGCAGGGAATTCTGGCAAAGGGCTGAAGAGCGTAATGCCAACACCGCAAACCTTTACGCCAAACTGGGATTAACCCAATATGCCGCCATGGAAGCCTTTGTAAGGTGGCATTTCTGATGTCCGTTGAATTATAATACTCAGTATTGAATAAAATAAACCGGAAGAAACGTAAAATAGCCTTCTTCCGGTTTTTGGTTTTAAAAAAACCATTTTTTCTAATGGGCATTTTCTGCCCTATTATCTTCTAAGGAGTTTGGCGGGGGTGTGGGCAAACCCGGGAAGGAAGGATAAATGATTGCCCAATCGCCTTGCCGCCATTCAAAATATAATTTAAAAGGCCCCATCTTTTTTAAAGGCTCGGCCTGTACCAATGAACCGGCAATATAAGCAACAATACCCTCTACAAAACCCATACCCCTTTCAGGTTCGCCGGGGAAATCATCATTCTCCGGATGCTTATCATTCATTTCATTTATATCATCTGAATGAGTAATCTCATAGCTCACCTGCAGAATACGGTAATCATGCTTTTCAAACCCGCTAAGTGTAGAAAACCATTCATTGAGATAATCTATTAAGTGCTGCCCATCATACAAACCTACCCCGGGAGCAACCTGATCACGCCATATGACTTGCTGAAATCCCTCTGCCTTTCGGTTGAAGAAATGATTTAAAAAGGAAATGGCTTTTCGCTCTATTTCAGCGCCATGATTTGGAAAATATTCTTCATAAACCAATGTCGTATGAAATTGGGGTTGTTTCCCGAAATAATTGGTCTGTAAAGGCAAATGATGGGCGAGAAATGCATACTTAACCTGAGGGGAATACTCATTTTCAAAAATGACTACTATGTTTTTTTCTTCATAAACTTGTAGCAATCGCCGTACCCATTCTTCACCGGTATTCCAATCAAGCCCGGTATTTGGCCAGGGTTCAAACTGAGGCAGGTTAAGAGTTTCCCTGAATGATTTGGCACCACCTGCCTTTGCGAAGTTTTTTTCAAAATCATAAACCTGCTGTAAAAACAGGCGGGCTAGTTCAGGTGGCATTTCTGGGGAGTGCATATGCTCCAACATGCCAAATTCGGCTTTCAGTTTAAGCTCAAGCATATCACGTTCAAGGGCCGGATCATCCGGCAACTGCTTTTCCTCCTGTGGGTCAGGTGTGTTCATAGATCAGGATATTTAAGTGGTTATGGAGCAATTATGGCATAAAAATAAACCATATTTCTGCAATTCGCAAACACCCTGCACTTTTGTAGGATGCGTTTTTTTTATTGGATAATCCCTTTTTTATATTCTACAGGGTCTTTTTCACAAGATATGAAGGAGGACATCCCCGCTGATAGTAGTGTAAAAAGAGGGCTGATTCCGGCAATTGTTCGCCAATACAACCGCATTACTCAAGCCGACCGCATGCTAATCCCCTTTCCTATCCTGACCCGTCAACCTGAAACAGGATGGCTTGGCGGAATAGGTTTCGACTACTACTTCAAACCAAGAGATAGTGCCATAGCTGCTGTAACAAGGCCTTCATATATTTATGGTTCATTCACCTACAGTCAGCTCAGGCAATTTCAAAGCGATCTGCAATGGCAGGTATTTACGCCCGAAAACAAATGGTTTCTGAAAGGTCAGGTTGGATTTATTAATTATTATGACCGGTTTTGGGGAATAGGAAATGAAACACCTGAAAGCAATCTGAGCGAATACTTATTTAACCGGACACGTGTACAATTACGTGCCTTAAACCGGGTCTCAAAATACCTTTATGTTGGAGCGCTCTGGCAAAGTGATTGGTACACCAATGTGGATTGGTTTAATGTAAAGGAAGAAGTAAACCTTGACAGTGTACCCGGCACGGGAGACAACCGCCTGATAGGCCTTGGACCGGCCATTTTATACGATAGCCGCGATAACCCCTATGCACCCTTTAAAGGCCTTTACGCCGAACTTCAAACCACCTTTTTCTCAGAAGCGCTGGGGAGCGAATTTGGTTTTCAACGCATACTTGCCGATGTCCGAAAATTTGTTCCGTTAGGAAAAAAGCCGGGGCATTTGTTTGCCTTTCAAACAGTTTTCAACTTTAGTATCGGTCCTGAAATTCCCTTCAGGGAAATGGGCCGTCTAGGAAGTCCAATGATCATGCGGGGCTATTTTAATGGCCGGTTTAAAGACCGGCATATGGGTGAAATTCAGGCTGAATACCG
>JALOMX010000405.1 GCA_025455245.1 Chitinophagaceae bacterium | reverse complement strand
AAATGGCGAGGCAAACTGAAGGGCCGTCAACGCATCCGTAAGGCTTTCATCCTTGAATTTACCGCTAAAGCGTAAATCCTCGAGTTCTTCGTAGGCAAATACAATATTTACACCGTACCATTTTTCCAATTTATCGGCAACCTCCCTGAAGGATTCATCAAAAAAAGCAAGTTGATCATGTACCCACGCTGTTTCTATGAGAAGATTATCAATGGCATCTACTTTCAATGGGGTAATCTCAGATTTGAGCAAATTGGGTTTTGGCGAAGGATTGGCAGCCAATGAACCGGGAATGTCTGCACCTGAAGATTTTTCGGTAAAAACCACCTTTTCATTGGGTTTAAGGTAGTAAAATGTCTGCACCTGAAGATTTTTCGGTAAAAACCACCTTTTCATTGGGTTTAAGGTAGTAAACCTTATCCGGTGCTTCGGCTTCATACACCTCTGCCTTTCCGGATAACAGGCTTGTTTCGGCCTTTCTCTCACCGGGGTAATCACGCACATTGAGTGTGGTGCCTGTAACTTTTATTCTTGCTTTCTCGGTTTTTATGATAAACGGCCTGTCAGGATTGGATTCAATTTCAAAGAAAGCCTCCCCTTCGAGGGAAACTTCACGTGTTGCATTATTGTCAAAATCCTTATAGGTCAATTTGCTGTCGGCATTCAGCCATACCCTTGTTCCGTCCTTCAATTCAATATGGGTACGGTTTCCCGGACGGGTGGCCACCTGATTTTGCTCCTGACCCTTTTTAACCATCACCTTTTCTTCAGATTTCAGGGAAAAATCGGCAATCTTCCAGAATGAAAAGGCCAAAACGGCCAAAACTGCGGCTGCGGCAGCCCACCATTTTAAGGATAAGATAAGGGGCTTGCGGCCCTGTTCGGGCAAATCATTCCCGGCATGGATTCCATATTCGCCGAGCCGAAGCCTTTCCATCAGCTTTTTTACCCTTGCCTCGTCCCTTTCGAAAGATACATCCTGATTCTTCCAGGCAATTTCCAGCAGGTTGATGGTTTCAAACAAAGAAGGATCGTTGGCCAACCAATCATTCAACTCCCGACTTTCATTTTCGGAAATTTCGGCAGACAGCCTTTTACTGATAAGGTATGCAACCCTGTTATTCATTTGTTGAAGCAAGCAGTTATGGGAAATGGCTTTATCAAAGCCCACCGAGGCTAAAGACAATCAAAACTTTGAAAACCCCCAAAAGCCCTTACATTTTTTTTTGAGCCGCCGGCTTTTCCTTTTTTCCGATAGACACAGCAATCCTTTTGATGGCAATAGCCAACTGATTTTCAACCGTTTTAGGGCTCAGGTGAAGGATTTCAGCCACTTCTTTATACCTGAGGCCATCTTCCTTTATCAGCTTGTAAATAGCCTTACATTTTGGGGGAAGTTCATTGATGGTATTATGAATTTTTTCAGCCAGTTCAAGATCGATCATATGCTGATGCGGATCTGAATGAATATCGCTGATCTCAATCTTCAGGTTGTCCAGATCGAGATGGGCCGTCCTTTCTTTTAGCTTAATATTGTTCAGGCTGAAATTACGGGTAGCTACGTACAGGTAAAGTTTCAGGTTCAAAACCTGATCGAGGCTTTTTCTGCGGACCCAGATCCTTACAAAAACATCCTCCACTATATCCTCAGCGTCCTCTTTTACATGGCAAATGGAATAGGCAAACTTTACAAGCCTTTGCCTGAAATACCTGTATAGTTCAAGAAAAGCCTGTGCATCATCGTCCACAGCAATCCTGTGCTGCCAATCCGCAAATAATGCCGATTCGTTCATAAGCAAGACAAAAGCAAAAATTCAATTGAAAATCAAATATAGCAAGGAGTGGATTGAAATTTTACTATTTGTTTTTTCACATGCCTGTAAATCAGGCAATTAATTCATCAAAAGGTAAGCCTGAAACTACCGAATACGCCGAATTTTCCAACCCAGTTATCCGGCAAAGGTTTGGGTGAAACCCTCCAAATGGCATCCAGCCTAAGAAACCTGAAAATGTTATCGATGCCCGTTCCAACCTCTACATAAGTCTTTCCATCGAGGTTCTGAAACGGATGATCGGGGACAAAATTCAAGGCGATGTTTTCATCGGTCAAATCGCCGGTCAGGGTTTTTACATTCCAAAACTGCCTCCATTTCATTTTTCGGGTAGGACCAAAATATTTGAATATGCCACTTCCAAAGTTATGCTCGAGCGAAAACCCCGCATAACGGTCTGTAAGAAATTCAAACCGGTTCATCAGGTTAAAAGCATATTTATTATAGTAGTAAATCTCATTTCCGGGGGCCACCTCCAGCAGCATGTAAGGAAGGGTCCCAAATGTTTTTCCGGCATACAGGTTTACTTCAAGGGTACCATAGGGTGCAATTTTTATATAATCGTTTACCCGGAATTTAATTTTGTGGTAGTCGTAATTACTGTTGAAAACACCGCTAAAGCCTTTATGATATTGAACCTCTACGGTTGGGTAATCGCTTCCAAGGCTTGTCCTGAAATAGTTTCCATTCAGGAATTTTTCGAGGTAAGAAAACCGGAGGGTAAGTGCCGCTTCAAAGTTGTTGAGCGCTTCGCCCTTTCCGGAAGGATAATACTCTTTCCCCGGAATATTATCAAGAGGATTGAATACTTTATGCTGAACCCCGATTTTGGCGCTGAAACCGGAAAGGGTGCTGTAGTAATATTCTATCTCCTGCATTTCCACCTGTAAAAACTTGATAGGCACATCCGGCTTACGTATGGCAAGTGCAAATATGTTGTCGAGGCTCACTTCATCATAGTAGTTCTG
>JALOMX010000088.1 GCA_025455245.1 Chitinophagaceae bacterium | reverse complement strand
CAATTGCAATTAAACGTGATGGAACCGGTCATTGGTTTCGCATTGTTTACCTCGCTTGAATACCTTACCAAAGCCTGCCTGATGCTAAAGAATAAATGTGTGGATGGCATTACAGCCAATGCCGACAGAACAAAAGAAATGGTGATGCAAAGTATTGGTATTGTTACTCAGCTTAATCCCATAATAGGCTACGAAGCAAGTGCAAACATAGCAAGGGAAGCGTTGCAGACAGGAAAGAGTATTCACCAGCTTGCCGTGGAGGAACACAAACTGATAACCCAGGAAAAATGGGAGGAAATATATTCATTGGAAAACCTCATTAATCCAAAGTTTATTAATACCTGATAGGCTGAATAGCTCGGTAGTTTCTTTGAATTAACCCATGTATATAAAGCGAAACCATTCATGATAATAATTGCCATTTAAAGGAGGTAGAAAAAAATTTTATCCTCCAATGCTGATATTTAACTTAATCCAAACATCAAAAATTCAACCGATGAAAAAATTCCTTCTTAGTGCATTGACATTGCTCTTTGCCTTTTCGATGTATGCACAGCAGTTACCTCGTATTATCATTTTAGCCACCGGTGGTACTATAGCCGGCACCGGTGCAAGTGCCGACCGTGCAGGATATACCGCCGGAAAAATTCCAATCGACGAACTTGTTGGAGCCATTCCTTCTGTAAAGAAAATTGCACAGATCTCCGGCGAACAAATCTCCTCCATAGGAAGCCAGGATATGACCATTGACATATGGAAAAAATTGGCCATACGGGCAAACGAGATCTTCGAAAAAAATGAAGCCGACGGCATTGTAGTAACACATGGTACCGATACACAGGAAGAAACCGGTTACTTCCTTGATTTGCTTGTGAATTCAGATAAACCGGTAGTACTTACAGGCAGCATGCGCCCGGCAACTGCCATCAGCGCCGATGGCCCCAAAAACCTGTATGATGCCATTACGGTGGCTGCAAGCCCCAAGGCAAAAGGAAAGGGCGTGATAGTGAGCTTTAACGAAGGCATTTTTGATGCACGTGATGTAATGAAAATGAGTACCACCAAAGTCAACGCCTTCTATTCGCCCAATACAGGCCCTATCGGACAGGTGTACGATGGAAAGGTTGAATTTTACCAGGCATCTATGCGGGAGGTGAATGAAAAAACGCCCTTTTCCATAACCACTGATACAAAACTTCCACGTGTTGACATCGTTTATATGTATGCCGATGCACCACCCGATATGATTGATATGCTGATTGCCAAAAAAGTGGATGGCATAGTAATAGCCGGCGTTGGCAATGGCAACTTCAACAAGGCCTACATGGAAGCGGTTAAGCGTGCAGTAGCTGCCGGCATTATTGTTTGCCGCGCGAGCCGTACACCCTCCGGTCGGGTAGTGCTTGAAGACGAAATTAACGATGAAGAACTCGGCACCATTGTAAGCGACGACCTTACGCCGCAAAAGGCACGCATCCTGCTGATGATTGGATTGACAAAAACCAAAGACCGCAAGCAGTTGCAAAAATACTTTTTCACTTATTAATGCATTTTCAGTTAGAGGTTGGTGTCCGCATCAACCTCTAAAATTTTTAAAGCCCAAAGTATGATCTGGCTTCAATTTGCGGTGCTGCTCATCATGATCATTATTGGCTCGAACATGAAAGGTATCGGGCTTGGTTTGATGGGCGTTTTGGGGATGTTTATCTATGTTCAGGTATTTCGCATGAGGCCTGTAGGCCCGCCGGGCGATATTATGCTCATTATCTTAAGTATCGTTACCGCATCGGCAGCCTTGCAGGCAGCCGGTGGTCTTGATTACCTCGTTCAGATTGCCGAGAAAGTTATCCGTAAGCACCCCGCCTATATTACCATTATTGCACCCCTTGCATCTTTTGTACTGTGCTTATTTTCGGGTACTTCGCATGTAGTGTATTCGTTGCTGCCGGTTATCAGCGATCTGTCTGCAAAAAAAGGCATACGTCCCGAAAGGCCATTAAGCGCCACCGTTATTGCATCGCATATGGCGCTTACAGGAAGCCCCATGGCGGCATGCACCGCTGCGCTGGCAACGGTACTCGGCTATCCGGAGGCTACCCTCGACATTATGAAGGTGGCCATCCCCAGTTGCCTGATTGGTTCTATCGCCGCATCTATTGTTATGCTGAAATATGGGAAGGAACTTAAAGATGATCCTGTGTACCGGGAAAAGCTGAAAGACCCCGAATTTGTTGCCTATCTTAAAACTGAAGATGAAGGCGAAAAAAAGGTCGTGTCGAAGCAGGCAAAATGGTCGGTGGCCATTTTTGGAATGGCCATTGTATTCATTGTATTAGGCGGCTCCTTCCCTCAATTGGTACCCAACATGATTGAGGGCGAAGCCAACACCATGGTCAATGCAGATGGTTCGCTCAAAATGGTTACCATCATAAGTATTGTGGCGCTTTCAGCCGCGGCACTCATTATGCTTTTTTGTAAAGCAAGCCCCGATAAGATTGTTAAAAGCAGTTTGTTCCTGTCAATGGCCACCGCGCTTGTTTCGGTATTTGGTGTGGTATGGATGAGCGCCACCTTTATGGCAGCCAACGAAGCAGCCATCAAAGAAGCGCTCGGAAGTATTACCGAATCCTATCCATGGGTTTTTGCTTTAGCCGTTTTTTTAATGGGTGTTCTCATGTTCAGCCAGGGGGCTACCACCAAGGCCATGATGCCGCTCGGGCTTACACTTGGTTTACCGGTCTCATCACTGATTGCCATGTTTCCTGCTGTCAGCAGCTTTTTTGTGTTGCCCGGTTATCCCACCATTCTGGCAGCCATAGGAATGGATAAAACAGGCAGTACAAAAATTGGAAAATACGTAGTGAACCATAGTTTCATGTTGCCCGGCTTGGTAGCAACCGTTGTAGCCATCGTCTGTGGCTTTTTATTGGCTGCTGTATTTGGCATACATTAACGCATATAATTTTTTCTGTATGAAATTCATTTTCTCCTTTTCTATTTGCGCCTGCATGGTTATGTATGCGGGTGCGCAATCCGAGAAACAAACTGATACCACCACTCAGAATACCAAAGCACTGATCAGCACCGATCGGGTAAAGCTGTTGGCCAATATGGATGTGATTGCCAATATGCAATATGGGGTAAACAGCTATTTTACCGATGGTAAATACGATGAAACGAAATTTCGCATGAACCAGTTTCGTTTTGAAATAAAGGGTAAGGTGCATGAAAAAGTGTATTATCGTTTTCGTAACCGCTACACTCGCGCACAGGAACCGCAAACACAGGACAACCTGAGTACCTCTATCGACCTTGCCTTCATTCGCGTGGATGCCAGCGAAAAATGGAGTTTCCAGTTTGGAAAAATGTGCGCTGATTGGGGAGGCTACGAATTTGATTTAAACCCCATTGATATTTATGAATACAATGATATTGTGGAGTTTGCCGACAACTTCCTGACAGGTGCGCAGGCCTCATGGCGTGCTATGCCCAATCACGAATTTACCTTCCAGGTACTGAACTCGCGCACCAAAAGTTTTGAAGAAATTTACGATACTATTCCCAATGTTACCCCAAGCAAGTTTCCAGCCGCTTTTGTAGTAAACTGGAGGGGGAGTTTCAAAAATAAAAAATTCACTACCCTTTGGTCGTACAGCAACTTTGTAGAAGCAAAAGGCAAAAGCATGTTTTACCTCGCGCTTGGAAACCAGTACAACTACAAAAAGGGAAGCCTGATTTATGATTTCAAATGGAGCTATGAGGAAGTAGACCGAAAGGGCATTGTAAGCGGTATGATCCCCGACGATATTTACCCTTATGCAGCACAGGATGTGGAATATGTAGAGCATTGGGTGCAATGGCAGCACCGCTTTGCGCCCAAATGGAACCTTGCTTTGATTGGCATGGTAAGCAATGCATACTGGCGTGCCAACCCCGATCAAACACCCGGGAAAGAAGACCTGTTGCGTACAAGCTATGGGGTTATTCCTACGATTGAGTTTTTTCCATTCAAAGACCTCAACCTGCGTTTTTATGGCACACATGTCATGCGGTTTTACGATTATTCTGATTATGCAAAAGCCAAGGGAGAATTTAGCAACTACAACACAAGCAGGTTCATGGTCGGGTTTATTACACCATTGCTAATCCTTTAAGATGCGCTTTAAATAGCCATCCCTGAAGTTCCACACATTCTATCCTGAAATGGTAATTTTGGCATGCACTTAAAATCAAGCGATGCTTCCTTTTGCAGAAATCCCCGTTCTGAAAAACGAACTCATAATGGCTCGTCAGCTTTTGCCATCTGATTTCGACAGCTTGTATGCTGCGGCCTCAGACCCGCTCATTTGGGAACAGCACCCCAATCCCAACCGCTGGCAAAAAGATGCCTTCACCAATTACTTTGAAGGGGCTATTCAATCGCAGGGTGCATTGCTGGTAAAAGATGCAGAAAACGGTGAAGTCATTGGAAGTTCTCGCTTCAGCGACTGGATTCCGGAAACAAAAACCATTTCCATCGGCTACACATTTTTCATCAGGCGCTGCTGGGGAAAAGGGTACAATTATGCACTGAAAAAACGGATGCTGGATTTTGTTTTTCAATATGCCGACAATGTAACTTTTTACGTTGGTGCAGTAAACATACGTTCACAAATTTCCATTGAGCGGTTTGGAGCAAAAAAAATCGGGGAAAAAGAACTGGCTTATTATGGAGAAGCGCCCAAACTTGACTTTGTGTACCTGATTACAAAGGAGCAGTACCTTAACCCTTTGTGAACCTTGGTGTCTTGGTGCCTTAGTGGCAAAAAAAGGAAGGTTAATTGCGCCTTGGTAGCAAAAAGGAAACCGCCACAAGAAAAGCAGTACATACAAAACCTTTGTGAACCTTAGTGTCTTGGTGCCTTAGTGGCAAAAAAAGGAGGGTTAATTGTGCCTTGGTAGCAAAAAGACCAACCATTCCTTTTTAAACATTTACTTTGCCCCTCATTAAGCAGCTTACTATGAAACTTGCCACGCGATTTATCCATGCAGGCGCGCATCCTGATCCATCCACCGGCGCCATAATGACCCCTATTTACCAAACAAGTACCTATGTGCAGGAAGCGCCCGGCGTAAACAAAGGTTTTGAATATGCGCGCAGCCAGAATCCTACCCGCTTTGCATTGGAAGAAGCCGTTGCGGAAATTGAAAACGGGAAGTTCGGCCTTGTTTTCGGCAGTGGTGTAGCCGCTACCGACAGTGTCATGAAATTGTTGCAACCCGGTGATGAAGTAATTGCAGCCAATGATATGTACGGCGGTACTTACCGGTTGTTTACCAAAGTGTATGAAAAATTCGGCATCAGATTTCATTATGTTAACATGCAGGATGCAGAAAATATCAGGCCTTACATCAATGAAAAAACCCAGCTTATCTGGACAGAAACACCTACCAACCCGCTGATGAACATTACCGATATTGCTGCGGTAGCCGCCATCAGTAAAGAGCATAACCTTGTGCTGTGTGTGGACAATACATTTGCCAGTCCCTACCTTCAAAACCCTCTTGACCTTGGCGCCGATATCGTGATGCACAGCGCCACCAAATACCTTGGCGGGCATAGTGATGTAATTCAGGGGTGCCTTGTGATGAATGATCAGGACCTGCGGGATCAATTATACTTCATTCAGAAAAGTTGTGGTGCGGTACCCGGGCCAATGGATTGCTTCCTGGTATTGCGTGGCATAAAAACCCTGCATGTGCGTATGGAACGCCATTGTGAAAACGGTGAGCGCATAGCGCATTGGCTGCGCAACCACCCAAAGGTGGGAAAGGTTTACTGGCCGGGCTTTTCTGACCACCCCAACCACCATATTGCCAAAGCACAAATGCGCGGTTTTGGCGGCATGATCAGTTTTGAACTGAAAAACGATAGTGTGGAAGAAGCAAGGCGTGTGCTCAGCAGCACCAAACTTTTCAGCCTCGCCGAAAGCCTTGGCGGTGTGGAAAGCCTGATCAATCACCCGGCAAGCATGACTCATGCAAGCATTCCCCGCGAGGAGCGCATTAAAAACGGGCTGAGCGATTCGCTGATCAGGCTGAGCGTTGGTATAGAAGATGCGGATGACCTCATAGAGGACCTTAATCAGGCCATCGGGTAGAAATACCCTGTATAATTTTACTGCAAAAAATGATAAACCATGGTTGCCAGCGCCCCGCCAATAATCGGGCCTGCAATGGGTACCCATGCATATTTCCAGTCGCTGCTCTTTTTGGCGGGAATGGGTAAAAGGAAATGGGCAATCCTTGGGCCAAGGTCGCGGGCAGGATTGATGGCATAACCCGTGGGGCCGCCGAGGCTGAGACCAACCCCTAATACAAGCAGCGAAACCGGTAATGCCTGAAGGGCTCCAAGGTCTTCTTTTGCCGATGCGAGATAAAGAACACCCAGCATAAATGCAAAGGTGGCCAGCGTTTCGGTTACAAAGTTCCAGCCATAATGCCTGATGGCAGGGCCTGTGCAAAAAATGGCACGAATGGCATCCGGATCATCTGCTATGTCGAAATGTTTTTTATAGATAAGCCACGTTCCTAAGGCGCCCGTAAAGGCCCCTGATACCTGAGCGAGCAAATAGCCCGGCACCAATTCCCATGATAAGCGTCCAAGGTATGCCATAGAAAGGGTTACGGCCGGATTGAGGTGGCCACCGCTGACGCCGGAAGATACATACACACCAAGGAATACCCCCATGGCCCATCCGAATGTGATGACGATCCAGCCACCCCCGGCTCCTTTGCTTTTGGGCAGCAGCACATTGGCAACTACGCCACTGCCAAAGAGTATGAGTAAGGCAGTTCCTAAAAATTCCGCTACAAATACTGACATAGCAATCAATTATATAATGTAAAATGCCCATGAACTGTCGTACCAACAAGTCCCCATGAACATGGGCATCAAAATAAACCAACCGGATTTTTTCCGGGTAATTAAAAATGAAATTAAGGCCCTGCGGGTAAACTCGATCAATTATCAAAAAACTTCTTTTATATCAGGGTTTCCCCATGTTATTAATCATCATTTTATGAGTGATCGAGCCATCCAAACCACTCTTGCACAATCTCCTCTTTCATAGCTTTCAAATGTTCGATCAGTGCGACCGAAGCCGGCAGCATTTCCCTGTTTTTCAAATAAATCAGTTGCCAGTTTGCCTGAAGCGGAAAGCCGGGGGCTCCGATGATCCTTACCTCCCCCGCGGCAAGTTCATGCCGCATGCTTACCATGGGAATAACCGACATTCCAAGGCCGGCTTTTACTGCCTGAAGAATGGCTTCATTGGAAGTTAATTCGCGGTTTACAGTGTAGGAGATTCCTTTTTCTGAAAAGTACTTCTCCATCAATATCCTTGTTCCTGATCCTTCTTCCCTGAACATCAGCGGAAATGCAGTCCAGTCATTTTGGTGTACGTCGGGTATTATTTCATTTCGGCCACAAACCAGGTAAAGCAATTGCGGCAGTAGATGAATTCTTCAGGGGTAACTGAAATCAACGCAAAATCGGCCTGCTGCCGGACAAGGATTTCCAGCGAACGTTGGCGGTTGCTTACATCCATTACCAGATCGACATGGGGGAATTGTTTTGCAAACCGCGAAAGAAAATATGGCATTACATATTTGCCCGTAGAAGCCGAAACGATTTTTACCTGCCCTGCGGTAATCCCCTGATAAGCAAGGGTTTTTGTTTTAAGCTCCTCTGCTTTTTGCAGCATATGCCGGGCAAGCGCAGCAATTTCAAAGCCAAATTCTGTGATCTCTATGCTCCTTCCTACATTCCTGAATAATGGGATGGCAAACTGTTCCTGCAGCTTGCGCAACTGAATTGATACGGCAGGCTGTGAAAGGAAAAGTAGCCGGGAAGCCTTTGAAACGCTTTGGGTTTCCGCCACTTTCCTGAAAACCTCGAGTTGATGCAAAGTGAAATTCATAAATAAAAATTATGAGTCTTATATTTTAAATAAATAAAAGTAAATAGATTATGCTTTGCAAGTTTGCATAAACAAAAAAATAATGACACGAATTACCATTGCGAAAGGAGACGGAATAGGTCCGGAGATTATGGACGCTACGCTGATGATACTAAAAGCGGCAGGCGCCCAACTTGAATATGATGAAATTGAAGTTGGTGAAAAGGTTTACCTCGCCGGAAATACTGCAGGCATTGCCAAAGAGTCGTGGGACATTATACGCCGGAACAAAGTTTTTTTAAAGGCGCCAATCACTACACCTCAGGGCGGCGGATACAAAAGCCTTAATGTTACTACCCGTAAGTTTTTGGGATTGTACGCCAATGTGAGGCCCTGCATGAGCCTTAGCCCGTTTGTAGCAACAAAGCATCCCCTGATGGATGTGGTCATTGTGCGTGAAAATGAAGAAGACCTGTATGCAGGCATTGAGCATCAGCAAACCGATGAAGTAATTCAGTGCCTGAAACTGATCAGTCGTCCGGGTTGTGAAAAGATTGTTCGCTATGCTTTTGAATATGCGCGTGCATTTGGCCGCAAAAAAGTTACCTGCTTTACCAAGGATAACATCATGAAGCAGACCGACGGTTTGTTTCACAAAGTGTTTGATGAAATTGCTGCGGAATATCCCGACATTGAGAATGAGCATTGGATCATAGACATAGGCGCCGCTAAGATGGCTGACACACCCGAAGCTTTTGATGTGATTGTAATGCCCAACCTGTACGGTGATGTACTGAGTGATGTGGCAGCACAGATTGCCGGTTCGGTAGGACTTGC
>JALOMX010000087.1 GCA_025455245.1 Chitinophagaceae bacterium | reverse complement strand
GCGAATCACATCGGTATTGTGTTCAATTACAATAATGCTGTGTCCCTGTGCAATCAGGGCATTGAAGCTATTGAGCAGTTTCTGAATATCATGAAAATGTAATCCGGTGGTGGGCTCATCAAAAATGAATAATACATGTCCGGCACTTTTGCCTTTGCCTAAAAAACTTGCAAGCTTTACCCGCTGTGCCTCACCACCGGAAAGGGTATCGCTGCTTTGGCCGAGTTTTACATAGCCTAGACCTACATCGCTTAAGGGCTGCAGCGCATTACCTATTGCCTGAGCAAGTTTATTCTTGGTATCGGCCCTGAAAAATTCAATGGCTTCATCCACGCCTAATTGAAGGATATCAAAAATGCTTTTTTCGTTATAGCGTACCTCAAGTACTTCATCCTTAAACCGTTTGCCCTTGCAGCTTTCGCAGGTAAGGTGTACATCGGCCAAAAACTGCATTTCTACCACCTGTTCGCCTTCGCCCTTACAGGTATCGCAGCGGCCACCGTCCACATTAAAGCTGTAATGTTTGGGTTGGTACCCTCTTATTTTACTCAATGGCTGATCTGCATACAGGTCACGGATGGCATCCCATGCTTTGATGTAGGTAACCGGGTTACTTCGGCTGCTTTTTCCGATCGGGTTTTGGTCCACCAATTCAATTTGCGTCAAATCATCTACGTTGCCCTCAAGGCTTTTATGCTTGCCTACCTTATCTGCAAACTCACCTTTTAGTTTACGCAGGGCAGGGTAGAGTATCTGTTTTACCAAAGTGGTTTTGCCGCTTCCGCTTACACCGCTTACTACTGTCAGGCATTCCAGAGGAAATTTTACATCAATGTCTTTCAGGTTGTTTTGCCTCGCTCCTTTTACCGTAACATGCTTTTTACCCAAACGGGGTACGGGTTGACGTTCAATTTTAAGTTTACCGGATAAGTATTGAGAAGTCAGGCTTTTTGTAGCCTTCATCATTTCATCATAGTTACCGGCTGCAACCACTTCGCCGCCTTTATGGCTTGCAAGGGGCCCCATATCGATAATGTAATCGGCTTCGCGCATCATCAGTTCATCATGCTCTACCACCACTACGGTATTGCCAAGATCGCGGAGGTTTTTCAGCACTTTAATAAGGCGCTCAGTATCGCGGCTATGCAGCCCGATAGAAGGTTCATCCAGAATATAGAGACTGTTGGTAAGGTTGCTGCCCAATGATCGTGTGAGTTGTATCCTTTGACTTTCACCACCGCTGAGGGTCATGGCGAGCCTGTTCAAGGTCAGGTATCCGAGGCCAACATCCATCATGGTTTGCAGGCGGGTATGCAATTCTATTAAAAGTCTTTTTCCGATTTGCTGTTCGTGTTCGTCAAGCTGTAGTCCGTTGAACCATTGCTGCAGATCTTTTATAGGCATTTCGCAAAGTTCGCCAATATGTTTGCCCCCGATTTTCACATATAATGCATCCTTGCGCAACCTGTATCCATCACATTCGGGGCATTCTGTTTTTCCCCGGTAACGGCTCAGCAAAACCCGATACTGAACTTTATACAGGTTCTGTTCTACTTCTTTAAAAAAGGCATTCAGCCCATCAAAATATTCATTGCCGGTCCAAAGCAGTTTGTATTGTTCTTTGGTAAGTTCGTGGATAGGTTTGTGTACCGGAAATCCAAACTTGAATGCATTCCTTACCAGTATTTTATTCCATTGACTGAGTTTTTCACCACGCCAGGGAGCAATAGCCCCTTCGTACACACTCAGCCGGGTGTCGGGAATGACAAGGTCGGCATCAATGCCAAGCACCTGCCCGAAACCCTCGCAGGTGGGGCATGCCCCAAAGGGGTTATTGAATGAAAACAGGTTTGGAACAGGCTCTTCAAACTGCCTGCCATCCAATTCAAAACGGTTGCTGAAGTGGAGAAGCTTTTCACCATTTACTTCAAGGTAACATTCACCTTCCCCTTCGTAAAAGGCAGTATCGACAGAGTCTGAAATCCGGTGGATATCATCTTCCTCAAATGCGCGCACCACAAAACGATCAATCATTATATAAACTTCCCCGGATGATTTGATCTGATGTTCAAATTCTTTTAGTGCCGCCTCCTCTTCTGTCAGGTCTTCTATCCTGATGGTTTGGCCTTTGTGGTACAGTCGTGAAAATCCCTTTTGAACAAGGATATTCAGTTCTTCAAGGGTATTGCGCCGATGATGTTGTTTGAACGGCACAAGCAGCAGTACCTTATCGTTTTCAACAGAAGATACAATCGCATGTACCACATCGCCCACATCATCTTTTTTTACCTGTCTGCCGCTAACGGGAGAAATGGTACGCCCAATCCGGGCAAAAAGAAGGCGCAGGTAATCGTACATTTCCGTCATGCTGCCAACGGTGCTGCGTGGTGTACGTGTGGTTACCTTTTGTTCGATGGCAATGGCCGGGCACAATCCTTTTATATAATCCACATCCGGCTTATTCATGCGCTGCATAAACTGCCTTGCATAGGCGCTCAGGCTTTCGGCATATCGCCTTTGCCCTTCTGCAAATAAAGTGTCAATAGTAAGGCTGCTTTTTCCGCTGCCACTCACCCCGGTTACCACCACAAGTCTGCCGTGGGGAATGCCTACATCAATATTTTTAAGATTATGTGTACGGGCACCTTTTATGAAAATTTCAGATGAATTTTCTTTTGCTTTCTTTCTTTGAATGCCCACCGAATTCTTTGGTACAGATTTTTTATTCATTAAAGTAGTTCCTAAGTGATATTACATCCTATCCTGAAAGCAGGTTCATTTAATCAAATAAAAAGTTTGAATAAAGACCCTGAAATGGTTGGGAGTTTTTTGTTTCCTCAGCTTTTCACATAAGTTTTGCAAAATAAATGCAGCTACCTTAACTTTACACTTTAATTTCATTTTCAAATTACTTTTCGCCTATAGCCTATATCTACTTTTTTGATCTGAAGTTTTATTCATTCAATCTTAAAAAAGGCTTATGGCTACTTACTCCCGGCTTTCAGATAATGAATTGATCGCATCTTTTTATGAGGGTGATATCAAGGCGCTTGAATTCCTGATTAACCGATATAAGGACCGCATTTATACCTCCATTTTATTTCTTGTTAAGGACAAATACCTGGCAGAGGATATGTTTCAGGATGTTTTTATTAAGATCATTGATACCATCCGTCAGAACAGGTATAATGATGAAGGTAAATTCCTGAGTTGGGCATTGCGCATTGCACACAATTTATGTGTTGATCATTTCCGTAAGGTAAAAAGGTCGCCTTCTATCAGGACAACTGAGGGGTACGATATAATGGAATGGATTCATACCCCCGATGATTGCCCTGAAAGGAAATTGGTTCGTACCCAAAGTTATGACCGCGTCAGAAGAATGCTTGACCTGCTGCCTGAAGAACAAAGGGAAGTAATCGTATTGAGGCACTACGGAAATATGAGTTTTAAAGAAATAGCAGGGCTTACGAATACAAGCATTAACACTGCCTTGGGAAGGATGAGGTATGGATTGATAAATTTACGTAAAATGATGAGCGAAAAGCAAATTTCATTGTAGAAAAATGTTTCTTTGCAGAACATTTCTGAAATCCACATTTTTCAGCATTTGTAGACATTTTGAAAATGAAAATAAACCGGGAAAGGAGAATTTTGTTCCGGTATTTAATCAGAGGTTTTACAAAACAAGATATTGTCATTCTGCATTTCTGACCGCGAAAACACCTTAGGGCTTAAAGAATTTTGCTTGCCTCCATTGCAAAAATTGTGGAAAGCTAATGCAGAGTGACAACCAAACTAAAAACCGCTTTCCGAATGGGAGGCGGTTTTTTTGTTAGTCCTAATGTAACCTTACGGCCATTTGGCTTTGTAAGCTTCTTTCATTGCATCGAGATGGGCTGCAAATTTTGTTACATCCGGATCATAACCATATTGTACCGGGCTGAAAATATAGTCTTCATGGTCCATGAATTTGTACAATGGCTGTGCATTGAAATTAAAAGTCTTTGTCTGGTATTCGAGGTTTTTATCGCCTATCGTTGTGATTTTTTCTCCCTTTTCATTGGTGTATTGTTCCTTGAAGGGAAGTTCGGTTTTATCATCAACATACAGAGAAACCAGAACAAAATCATTGCGCAACCTTTCAAGGATTTCCGGTTTACTCCAAACTTCGTTTTCCATTTTACGGCAATTGGCGCAACTCCAACCCGTAAAGTCAATCATAATTGGCTTTTTCAAAATTTTTGAAGCTGCTTTTGCTTCCTCTATATCATAATATGCTGTTAGTCCGAAGGGCACATGGAACTTATCGACATACTTTGAAGGCGGTGGTGCTGCTGAATTTGAAGAAGACGAACCATGTCCCGAGTATGTCCCTCCGCTCATATATTGCAATTTATCAAGATCAAAATCCTGTGTGGAAGGCGGTGGTAAAATTCCACTCAAAGGCTTGAGTGGGGCGCCCCACATACCCGGCAACATGTACAGTGCAAATGTGAACGATGTCATGGCAATGAATATCCGGGGAACTGAAATGAAGGGGAGATCGCTGTCGTGACTAAATTTCAGTTTCCCCACAAGATACAAACCAAGCAAAGTGAAAATTACGATCCAGCCGGCAAGAAATACCGGCCTTGTCAGAATGCCCCAATGGTAAACAAGATCGGCATTGCTAAAAAACTTCATGGCAAGCGCCAGTTCTATAAAGCCAAAGAAAACCTTCACCGTATTGAGCCAGCCACCGCTTTTGGGCAGGCTTTTCAGCATGGATGGAAATAATGCAAGCACTCCAAACGGAATGGCGAGTCCGAAACCAAAACCAAGCATGCCTATCACAGGCCCCAGTCCAATGCCTTTACCGGAGGTTTCGCCAAGCAATGCTCCAACAATAGGGCCTGTGCAACTGAATGACACAATCACCAACGTAAGTGCCATGAAGAATATGCCGATTAAACCGCCTTTTTGCGCAGCGGAATCTGTTTTGTTGGCCCAGCTACTCGGTAGCGTAATTTCAAAGGCCCCGAAAAAGGAAATGGCAAATACCAGGAAAATGAGGAAAAATAATAAGTTGCTTACGGGGTGTGTACTTAACTGATAAAGAAATTTATCCCCGAATATCAGGGTGAATATCAGGGTGGGTATGGTGTAGATCAAAACAATAGAGAGGGCATAAATCCATGCATTCCGAATCCCCTCGGCTTTGGTTTTACTTTTTTTCAGGAAAAAGCTTACAGTTACCGGCATCAAAGGAAATACGCATGGTGTGAAAACCGCACCAAACCCTACAAGAAAGGTAATGAGAAACAGCGCCCATCCTTTTTTGGGTTCTTCTCCGGATCCTGTAGTTTCAGTTTGGTTTCCGGTTCCCCCGGCGGAAAAGGCAGGCATTTCAACAGCGAATTCTGCCGCTCCCGAAGGGTAATTGTCGCCCTCGATCCCGAGGTAATTAAAAACCCCTTTTATCACCTGAGAACTGTCATTATCAAGGGTAACCGGAATTTCAAGAATGATCTCCCCGGTTAAAACAGTTGCATTTTCCCCAACGGCCTCATTGCTGACCGTTTTAATATCCCCTTTTTCAACCATTTCTTTTTCAGAAATCGTTGCCCTGGTTCCTTCTTCAAAAGATACCGAACTGATGAACCCGTCCTCCGTATTCCGGGGTTTTACAGAAAAAATGCTGATGTTGCTATCGACCAGAATTTTCAGGGTGACAACACCTTTACCGGCATCGGAACGGATGGCAGTTGCCTCTGCTTTTACCTGTGCCCAAAGTGTGGCATAATTGCCAAGCAAAGCAAAAATGAAAATCAAAAGCTTTTTCATGAAGCAGTTTGTGTTAAGTATTTCTTTTCCCCATAATTATGAGTAAGACAAAAATTGATCATGGAACAATGTGTAATGATCCCTTACGTAAAAAGTAAAAACTACTTGTAAAAAGGATTATAGAAACCTTGAATAAAAGGAAAAAATTACTGAAGGTTAATCGTGAAATTCTTTTCAGAAGGCGGTAAGCACATCTTGTCATCACAGGCCATAAATTCAACGGATCCGGTGTATGTAGTTTTTACCGGCGACTTTAAAGTTACCGTTTGCGAAAAAACAACCTTGCCTTCATAAAATGCCACCATTTCTCCGGTACTCGGATCTTTGGATTTTTTAGGTTTAGCCGATGTTTTTACATTCCCTTTTAAGTCACCCAATGGATTCTTATTAAAGGTAAATGATGTTGCTACGCCAATATCACCGCTATGATCAATGGTATAGATATGCCATCCCGGATCTATGGAAGCCGTAATAATCAGTTCATAATTCTTTGCATCAATTTTTTTGCTTTCAAAGGACCATTTCACCGGGTTTTTTACCTGCGCAAAAGAGTAAAAGGACATACCGGTTATTACCAGGAACAAGAACAAGAATTTTTTCATGAATCAGCGTTTTTTTTGATACTTATATTTTTTAAGTCTTTAGCAGATACATAAGTAGACACCTGATAAGACGATAAGGGTTAAAGGTTTTCCCGTTTTTTTTTTAAACAGGGCAGTTTTTAACAAAAACTATGTGATTCAGGCATCCTGCTTCCCAATCCTGTTTTATTATCCGATCATTCAATCAATCCCAGTTCTTTAAAAATTTTTACCCCATCTGTATTACCCAACAATGGACTGCAGGCCCTTTCGGGATGTGGCATCATGCCAAATACATTGCGGCTTTTATTGCAAATGCCTGCAATATTATTAATGGCGCCATTTGGGTTGGCATCTTCACGCTGTGTGCCATCTGCGGCCACATACCGGTAAATAACCTGTGAACTGCTTTCAATATCCGCCAGGGTTTGCTGATCGGCATAATAGCGTCCCTCTCCATGGGCAATTGGGATGGTATAGGTTACCCCGGTTTTGCCTTTCAGATATACATTTTTACAAATAAATTTTTGATTTGCATTGCGCAGTAAGGCTCCCGGCAAAAGGCCTGCTTCGCATAGGATTTGAAACCCGTTGCAAACACCGAGAACTTTACCTCCATTATTAGCAAAGTTTATAACGCTTTTCATCATGGGGCTAAACCGTGCAATAGCACCACAACGCAAATAGTCACCATAGCTGAATCCACCAGGCAATACAATACAATCATCTGTGGTAAAAGCACTAAGGTCTTCATCCTTATGCCACAACATAACGGTTTCCTGACCAAGGT
This sequence comes from Chitinophagaceae bacterium, assembly GCA_025455245.1. Classification (GTDB taxonomy): domain Bacteria; phylum Bacteroidota; class Bacteroidia; order Chitinophagales; family Chitinophagaceae; genus Phnomibacter. The sequence goes on along the minus strand of JALOMX010000087.1, from coordinate 7,831 downwards.
CGTTTTTTAGGGCTTCGTACATATCCCTGTCGCAGTTTGAGCCGGGAAAAACTACAATACCAAATTTCATTTTCCGAAAAATTAGGTGCAAAGATAAGTTGAATAAGGCTGCTAATTTGTTAGAAATTACACCCAGCGGCCGCTACTGACTGCCCAACTGAAGATGGCTGCCGAGATCAAAACCATCCAAAAGAAAAATACAAACCATCCAAAAGAAAAATACCCTTAATTGCGGCCTGCTTTGTCCTAAAAATGTGAAACTACCTAAGGCGCTTGCAGGTACAAGCAACAGCGTAAGGCCCTCGTATAAATTACCCTGAGGATAAAAAAGGGTAGGCAGTATAAAAATCCCCAAAATAACCGTGAGATACCAGTTTTTCCGGGTTTGAATAAGTGCCCTGTTGTTTATGGAAAGCCATTGACTGATTCCGCTCAGGACCCAAATAAGGGATATCCCAATGGCGGCTGCCCACCATGTATCAAAAGCGGGTAATTGACGCAAAGGATTCCAAACGGGCCAATGCCGGGAGGGGTTCCATTGGTTTGTCAGGTATTCGTAGGATAAAATGATGTAGGCCGGGATTAAAAAACTGATGATCAATAATATCCATTCATTGAATCGAAAGGGTCTCATCTGGGCCAGGCCAATGATGCAGAAAGGCAGCATCCACCAGTAAGGATGATATAAAAGGGTGCCGAATCCGGCAATGAGGCCTATGTTTACTACCGTGGTCCGGGGGTGTGAGGTATGATAAAGCAAAAGAACCTGATGCAATAAAAGGATGGTAACAGGCAGCATGACAATACCTGAATGCAGACGCTGTATGCCTGCAAACAGCGAAGTGAATAAAATAAAACTCAATGCCGGCAACAGGTTTATTTTTTGAAACATCCGCCTGCTGTTGAGCAGAAAATTCAGGTATAATCCGGAGATAATAATTATAACCTGGGTAAAAAGTCCCATGGTAACCGGATGCAATTTTACCCACAGCGATTTATAAAGTACAGTATCAAGAATCCCGCCCGATGTCGGATTTTCTGCAGGAAGCGGATTGCTGATAAAGGCAAATTTTAACCCGAAAGCAACCAGTAACAAAACCGGTACCATAAATGGGTTCCTATCTTTGAAAAGACTGATCACAAAAATTAAAATAGTGGCCAAAAGTAAACCGCCGTTGTATTTGCGCCAATCAACATTATACACAATTCCCATTCAATGGTAAAAGATTAAATCTCTAATCTTGCAAAGATCAGGTTGTTGCCTTGCGAACAGGGGACAACCATTCCTTTGGCGCTTATTTGTTTCCCGTAGGATGGCACCAGTAATGTGTTACCGGTTTTTTGTGTAAAAATCGCCGGTAGTCTTAAAAGGTTTCCGCTGCCGTCTATTTGATGATGATATAGCAGGATTTCTTTTTTATCAAAATTGTTGAAAAAGAAATGTATGGCTTCAGAAGTTACAATGGTTTGATAGCCAAGCAAGGCCGTTTCGTATCCACCCGAAGCCTGATCCTTATAAATGACATTATATTTTTCAAAGGAACCTTGCGGATCAAAATCCAGTATCAGAAGGTTGCCGGTGAAATACTGTTTTTCATTGTTTGCAAAATCCAGATAGGATGGCGCATGCCAGAAGCCATATCCATCTTCTTCGGGGGGCTCATCTGATTCTTCATCTTCTTCCCCTGTTCCGTATTTATCCCAACGGGTTAGTTTATCGTTTTCAAAAAGGGTATGAACAGCTTCTGAAAAAATGGTGAAACTGCCGTCTTTTCTGATCAGGATATTCCGGAAATAAAAATCGTCAAGTGCGTATTTTGGATTTTTTTGGGTACTGATGGCCTTTTTAATATTTATATCAAGGGGTGTTTTCGTTTGGGCGGTCCACTCATCCTGTGCTTTGTCAAAAAGGGCATTAATAACCCCCTCTATATGGGATTCCCTTGCATTGGTATAATAAAAGCCTGTCAGAAGATACTTTCGGTTCCGGTTGTCAATTTTGAGCCTGAAAGCATCCAGGTAAGTTTCATCAAGGTTTAATTCCTTTATGCTTAACGTATCAGATTTAAAATGACGGATCATTAAGCTCACCTTGTAAAGGTTCGTATAATCACCTTTCCTTATTCCCCTGCAAAAGGCAAGGTTCCCATCATTATCCAATAGAAAATCCGTAAAATAATCTTTGGAGTCCACATCGTCCAGAATGGTTTCTGCCGAATGAAGTGAATCGAGATTCTGATCAAGTAAAAGGTTTGAAATTTTGTATCGGTTATCTTTTAATTCCTGTGTAATGGTTGCTACCGCCCTTGATTTATCTTCGCTTGCAGTGAGGTAGAAATATGGCCTGAAGTCTGAAAAGGATGTTTCTTTCGACGCCATCAAACGGGGTCCATTCAAGCTTTTGCCGTCAAAACCTATTTTTACCGCATACCAATTGGTTATCCTGCCTTTTGTTTCCCGGTACCAAATGGAGATAAAATCTTTGAGGGGTAAAACTTCAATGCCATATGCCTTTTCGGGGATATCACGAAGGGCTGAATTTTCAAGCCACTCCATCCGGTCATTGTAAATCGAAATGAAATATTGCGACCTTAGCTTTTTCAGGATAAGTACTTTTTGATCGTACCTGCCAAGAATCTCAAACCATGTATTTATTTTTTCATCCTTTACGGGTTGGCTGTAATAAACCGACTGCGCTTTGCCATGACTCCATAACAAAAGGAACATACCCGAAATGAAAACAAGGTACCTCCACAAACAAACAGGCGAAGACAACTTTTTCATCCGGATAAAACATTTAAACAGACAGAACCAAATATTTCAAAACAAACAGGGTGAAATAAAATCCACCTGATCCAAAGTTGGACCTGTTTTGCCTTATTTAGAAATCAATTTTTGCAAATGCAAGATAATTTCTGTTAATGCATGGGATTATGATGGTGCGTGCAGCAACCTGCCTTGCATACCTTGGCATAAATTGAAACTTTGGATCCATACTGCGCATGGTTGGATTTCGGGTCACCTTTCCATCACTATCAATGGATTGATAGGATAAAACAATATCCCGCGTATCGTAATTGTTGTATAAAAAGTGCAAAGCATTTCCGGTATTGATGGTTTGGTAGCTGACCATGGCTTCGCTCTGATCATCAAATTGTTTTTTGCGGATTACATTGCTCAGGCTAAGTTTTCCCTCACGATCGAAAACAAGGACCACCACATTATCCGCATGGAAACGTGTACGGGTATTCCATGCACCGGATCCATAATAAGGCGATCCCCACATGCCGGGGCCTGCCATTCCCCATCCGCCCCAACCCATGGGGCCTCCCATCATATACGGGTTTCCAAACATGTCCCACCGGTTAAATCCGCCGCCCTGAGACGTCGTATAGAGACATTCGGCTGTCATTATAAAACCGCCATCGCGACGGATCAGAATTTGCCTGATGAAAAAATCATTGAATGCATTTTTAAGGTTGCTTTCGGAACGGACATCTGCACGCAGGTCATCATTAAGCGGAATTACATTATTGATAACCCAGTCGTTTGCCACCTTATCAAACATCGCATTGGCTACCCCTTCAATGCTAACGCCGCCTCTTCGGCCTTTATAGTAAAATGCCGTGAATAAATATCGCTGATGAGCGTTGTCGATGCGGAGCTTCACTTCATCAAGCGAAATGTTTTCATATTTCAGCTCCTTAATCTCAAACTTCTCCTCTTTTGCTTTTTTGGTTACCAGAAAAAACTGAGTGATGTTATCTTCCGAACTTTTGCGACGACCCCTCCCGAAAACAAAAGTACCCTCGTTGTCAAGATAGAAATCGGTAAGAAAATCATACTGATCATCCATTTCCAACTCCAATTGCGAAGCATGGATTCCGGAAAGGTCGGGGGTGAAAAGTTGTGTTTCGAAAATAAAGCGTTTTTCATTGCGGGAATTTACTTTAAACGCCATCATTTTCGACTTGTCTTCACTGGCAATTACCTGGTAAACCCTGCGGCTTGCATTGTAATTGATATAGGTTGTATCTATTTCGGCGGGAGTGGTCAGGGGCTTTCCGTTTTTGTCAATTTTCACAGCCATCAGGTAGGCAATGTTGCGCTGCTGATACTGGAAAAAAATATAGCTGAAATCCGAAAAAGGCAAAATATCGTATTCAAGTACTTTGGCAGGAATAAAGGGCAGTTCAACATTTTCAACAAGTTTCATTTCCTCATCATAAACCGAAATGTAGCTTGCATTTTTCAGGTTTTTAAATACAAGCAACTTATCCCCGTATTTTCCTATGATATCGAAGTTGGCTGTTTTGGTCTCTTCTTTACTGGTTTCACTGTAGTAAATGCTTTGGGCCATAACCCCGATGGTTGAGGCGGCACCCAATACTAGAAGCAAAAATCTTTTCAGTATGGAATGGGTTATTGTATAGTTCATAATGACAAATAAATGCAATTTCACCGTATAAAGTTAAGTATGTATATAAATCTTAACCTATTGAATACTAATTATGACAGCTGTTTAACAAACCTTAATAAGGATCAGTTAATTTCTGAAAAGAGTTTAAGATTTCTGCAACTTTTCCTGTGACAAACTGATTGCTGTATCTGCTGATTTGTTCAGGTTTTGCACCGGTAAGTGTGGAGTTATTATAGTGGTCATATAGTTTTTCGATGGCCATCAAACAGGCTTCCGGTTTTCCGAACGGGCAATAATAACCGGCACCGGATTCTTCCATGATCCTGGCCACATCGCTGTTTTCGGGGCCTATGGCCATGATGGGCCTTCCTGAAGCAAGGTATTCAAAAAACTTACCCGGGATCCTGCCTTCTGCATTATCCTGCCGGTTGAGCACCAAAAGAAGAATGCTGCTTCCTTTGGTATAGGCAAGAGCGGTTTTTCTGTCCACACCACCGGTTAGTTTTACGTTGGTTAAGAGGTTCCATTTTTCACAGGATTCTTTTACGGTGGTATCTACAAGTCCCACAAGCTGCAGCGTCAGTTCCTGAAGGAATCCCGGCTGTTTTTTCGAGAATGTATTTATGGCTTCCCAAAGTTCTACGGGGTCCCTGTCCGACCCCAAAATGCCCGTGTGGGTTATGGTAAACCCCGGATTTTGCAGTGGTTGGAGGCCTTCAAAATCTTCGGCATCAAAACCCCAGGGGAGCAATTGAACATTTTTGGCTCCAATGCTTTCCAGATCCCCTTTCCATGTGGGGCTTACAATGCTGATGGCATTGGCATGCCGGAAAACCTCCTGTTCCATCCTAAGGTGTTTTTTTCTGCCCCAACCGGTCAGTTTCAGCATAGCAAAATAATCCACCTGAGACCAGGGATCCTGAAAATCGGCTAACCATGGAATACCGGTTGCCTTTTTTACCAAAGTTGCTATGCGTGTGTTGCTGTGTGGCGGACCATTGCTGATGATGGCATCTACCGGGTTTTCTTTCAGGTAGTTCAACAGGAATTTTACCGAAGGTTTTATCCAGAGTGAACGGGCATCAGGAATAAAGAAGTTGCTCCTGATCCAAACTGAAAGGTTGTGAAGTATACCCGGTTTTTTTTCCGAGGCATAAAACACATTATTAACATTGGCATCTGCCTTTTGCCCGGTTATGAATTTATAAATATGATAAGGCTCCCAAATTTTTTGCTTCAAAATTGTAATGCCTTCAGGAATGTCTTTGTTGTTGCTGTGATCAATGGAAGGGTAGTGTGCATTCTCTGCAGTGAAAATGACGGGTTCCCAGCCAAACTGCCTCAGGTATTTGGCAAATTTCAGGCAGCGCAAAACCCCGATTCCGCCGCAGGGGGGCCAGTAATATGTAATGATCAGAACCTTTTTCATGCCGGCCTATTCAATAGTTTTTTAAGTACCCATTTTGTGTAAAGAGCATGCACCTCATCGCTCAGTTTTAACCGAATAACAAAAAAGCCGAACAGTGCAACAAAAATGGCACTTCGTATCAGTCCGTCGAGGTACAAATTGGGTAAAGAAGGGATCAGGAAAACACCTCCAATAATTAAAATCCCTCCAAAAAACAACACGCCATTGCGCCAGGTAAACGGCTGCAGACCATATTTTACATACAGAAAAACAAAGCGGATGCCGTTATAGAGCGACATGGCAATAATGGTGGCCATGGCCGCACCCATCATTCCGTAATTGCGAATCAGGAAGAAATTGAGCGGGATACCAATTACAGAATAAATGAGGGTGCTGGCAAAATCGAATCTCCAGAAGGTACTCAATTGAATGATGATGGTGTTTAAACCGGTTCCGAGGTTGATCCACCTTGCTACCACGAGCAGGGCAATGGGAGCTATCATGAGGCTGTAGGCCGGCGGAAAAAACCTTTCGATGTTGTGCAGGTTGATCAGTATAAGTCCGCCGAGCCCCATGCCGCTAATGAGCAGGTTGATGCAGCTTTTCCGGTAAACACTCTGCAGCCCGGTCATATTTTTTGCCCGCCAATACTCGCTGATAAGGGGTACACTGCTTGTTTGCATACTGCGCATAGGCACTTCGAGCACCTGGCTGAAATACTGCGCTACTGCGTAAATGCCCGCCTGCCCAAGGTTGTACATACTTGCGAGAAAAAGTGTATCGCACACGATAAATGCAATCTGGCTAAGTGAGGTGAGGAATACAAACGATCCAAGACTGATCATTTTGTCTTTCAGCCGGCGGGTAACTTTGCTGATAGAAAAATGAAGCGGCAATCCATGGCTTTTTCTCACGAGGTAAATCAAAACCACTACAAGGGGCAGATAAATCAGCCCGAAGAAAAGCATAAATCCGTCAAAATCGATGAGATTAAAGGCTAACAGAAGAAGTGCAACTGTTGTTAACACCCTGAATAGCAATTCTTTCAGCGTATTCGCTAAAATAGTCCGGCCGGCAAACCACGCAAATAATTCCATGTACAAAAAAGTACCCTGGAAAATCAGGAAAAGAACAAGGGTATAATAATAGGGCTCGAAGAGGGTATTGTTTTTTCCAAAAATCTGAATGATCCATGGTTTCAGCAGAAACAACAGGGAAAGCGTAAAAACAAGCCCGAACAAAAAGACTGAACCCGTAATAGCGGGAAGATCGATCTTTTCGCGGGGCAGGTAGCGCTTGTAAAATGGAAAAAACTTGGCATTGACCGGCATGGCGCCGAATGTGGCAAGGTTGGCCAACAGTATGGCCGCTTCCGAAATTACACGCGTAAGTCCCCACTGTTCGGTGGTGAGAATTCTTGGCTGAAGGATAATCAGGTTGAGCGCCCCGAAACCAAAGCCCAGGAAAATAACCAGCGTGGAAACAATGGACTGCCGTTGGATGGTGGGGGATGACATGGAGGCAAAAGAAATGATTTAAAGGGATTGTTTCCCAAAAAAAATTTGGTTATTCAAGGATTAAACCCCATATTTTTACCAAATAAACACTTAACAGAATGACCAAACCATTCCTACTGATCAACATACTCCTTTTTTGTAATTTTCTTAATGTAAGCGCACAGGTCATTGTCTCTTCAAAGGGTGGGGATACTGCACATGCTTCAGCCCAGTTGGAAGTAAGGAGCCAGACCAAAGGGTTCTTGCCACCGGTTTTAAGTACTGCTGAAAGAAAGGCCATCCAGAATCCGGCAGAAGGGTTAATGGTATTCGACAGCAGCAAGCAAAAATTGTTTGTTTTTACGAGGATAGGCTGGCAGTCATTCAACCTCTCAATGGAAAGTCTTGCAACTTCAGGCGGCAGTTCTTTTCCTGATCCCGGGTTCAGCAACAATGAATATGCAGGATACAGAGTGGAAGTTTATTCTGACTATGCCTATTTAGGCG
>JALOMX010000086.1 GCA_025455245.1 Chitinophagaceae bacterium | reverse complement strand
GGATCCGAGTGCGGTATTCTTCGTACCGGTTGTATTGTTCGTCAGTGCATACGCGCCTATTGCGGTCAGGTAGCCTATGGTCGTATTTTTATTTAATGCCACATACCCAAAGGCGGTGTTATAATTGCCTGTCGTATTATCTTCCAGTGCGTATACGCCTGTAGCCACATTTTGCGAACCGGATGTATAGTAGCGTAGTGCAAAGTATCCGAGCGCGGTATTATTGCTGCCCGAAACATTATCAACAAGCGCATGACTGCCAAGGCTGCTGTTTTGGCCTCCGTTGATATTATCTTTCATCGCATAATAGCCAACTGCCGTATTGTTGCCTCCTTCGGTATTACCGGATAATGCTGCAGCGCCGAATGCAGAATTTTGTGTTCCGGTGGTATTGGCGTAAAGTGCCGCATTGCCTACTGCCGTCAAATAACCTTTGGTGGTGTTATTGTTCAGCGCATTATACCCGATAGCTATATTAGCAGTTGCAGTGGTATTCGAAAACAAAGCGTTTGCACCAATGGCAATATTGTTAACGCCGGTTGTATTATCATGCAGGCTGAGGTATCCTACTGCCACGTTATAGGTTCCGGAAGTATTGGAGTACATGGCTGAGTAACCAATGCCGATGTTTCTCCAGGCAGTATTATTATAAAGCGCATTTACGCCAATACCTATATTAAAATTGCCCGATAAGTTGCTGTAAAGGCTTTGGGTACCAAGCGCTACATTTTCGGCGCCGGTGGTATTGGTGTACATGGCATTGTAGCCAATAACGGTATTGTTGATGGCCGTTGTATTGGACCGCAGCGCCTGATGGCCGATACCGATGTTATGCGTGCCATTGTTCACCTTCAGTGCATCGGTACCAAAGGCTGCGCTGAAGGTCCCACCGATGGGAATGGAATTGGCGTTATAAGAAACATTTTGCGCCTGCGAAAGAATGGCCATTAAAAAGGTTGAATACAATAAAAAAACCACGCTAACGAAAATTTGGCGTGGCAGGTATTTCTTTTTCATATAGTGCATTTTAGAGTGAAAAAATGCCGGTTTGGGTGACCTTAAAGGTACGAAAGAAAGGCTGTCTGTTGAATGTTACAGCTCAGGAATTAGAGGGAAAATCAATAAAAAATAGCGGCATTGAATATTTAAGTTTTGACGTGTTGTGCCATTAACAATTTTCTTCAACCATAAAAACTATCGTCTTCTTTGATGTTTGGTACCTTTTTTGCGTGCCCAAAATGGGTACCGGCCGTTCCTGTCTGCCGAGAAGCAGATATAACCCCCAAATGGCCGGAGTCAACTCCAGCCAAGGCAGGACAAGCTTTGATTATGCTTTTGTACTACTGCAGTGCAGGCATTTTTGCCCTGATTTCGTTCATTCATAGCAGTAACCTATATGTTTTAATATCAAAACATGGTAACTTTTTTTGTTTTAGGATATACTGAGGGATAAAAAAAATTTTCCATTTAAAATTGAGGGCATTTTTTAAAATGTTTCCTCTTATTTCTTTACTTTAAAAATAATTTTTATATTACACCTGAAAAAAATCCCTTCATGCATCCGTTTTTCAGAAAAACAATAAAGGCGACTCTGTCATGCCATTTTTCTATTCGTTTCATCATTGTTTTTCCCTTGTTCTCCGGCAGTGGATGATTATATAATATTACAGCCATTTCTTTTCTTATAAGTAGTGATACTTATTGGCAGGGATAAGCATGAAGATTGATGTTATCCTTCATTATTCGAAGGGGAATCCAGAAAGTTCAATCATCAATATTCTCCATCAATTACATAGGTTTATAAAAAATGCCAAATTTTTTTTTAATCAATTCCAAATATCATGAAAGGAGTACTTATTCTCTTTGCCATCTGCCTTTTTTGCCAAAAAGGTTTTTCACAGGCTACAATGGTCATCACCCCGGAAAACCGGAACAATATGGCCGCTGCTAAACCGGGTGAAGTGAATCCAATGCGGCCCGATGTTTATCAATCTACCAATTTTTCGGATTCGTTAGGCAGAAGCCAATTGGCCAATTACATCAGCGCTACCCAAAAAATGCAACCGGCATTGGTTGCTCATTTGGCCGACAGCATCTGCAAGGCACATGGGGTAGTCATCTTTTCAAAAGAAAACAAACCTGTGGATCTGAAAAAAGCCTCCGAAGCAGGCGAATTGGTATTAATGAAAGGTGAAGTGGTTTACCTGCCCACCGGTGCATCCTCGCGTCGGCTGCCTGCCGGGAAACAACCGTAAACCTTCAACCGTGTACCTGATAATTATCTCAACAATTTAATACACCCCTCCTATGAAACCGTTTTTATGCATTATCGCCTTTCTATCTATCTGTTTTATTTTACAAGCTCAAAATGTAGGAATAGGAACATCCAACCCGATTTTAGCCAGGCTCGTTGTGGAGCAAAACCGTCCTTTATTAGGTTCGGGAAATGAAGCTGAGTTGATTGTTCACAATACAGCGCCTACTTTCACCCGTATGCTCTTACGCAATAATACCCTGGGATACTGGAGCCTTGAATCAAGGATTGGAAACCTGTTAAATTCTTCTGAGGACACTTTCCGTATAAGGACAGATTTTGAGCCCAATTTTTTTGTTATGCGTGGAAACGGGCAGGTTGGCATTAATACCGCAAATCCACTTTACCGGCTGCATGTAGAAGGCGCTAACCGGCCGGGCATATTCGTGCGTACCAATAACAACCTCACCGATTCAGGCGCCATCCTTGCCATTCTAGATGTTCCCACTCCTGCCCAACCCTATTCGGCAGCAGTGCGGGCTGAAAATAAAAGTACCACATTCAATGGAGTAGGGGTGTATGGAGTGCATAATGGCGGAGGATGGGGCGTGTATGGATTGGCAAAAGAGGCCGGCGATGCAGGATATGGTGCCGGCGTAAATGGAAGGATTATAGGAGGCACCGGCGGTTCGGGTGTTCGTGGCGAAAACTATAACAGTGGCGGTGCCGGGGGCGTTTTTTTGGATGGCGCAGCCAACGGAAATAGTCGTGCACTCAAAACACAAGGAAGCCTACAGTTTACCGGAATAAACGAAGGTGCCGGAAAAGTGCTCACATCCGATGGCTCAGGTGTGGCCACCTGGCAAACGCTTGCAGGAACCCACAACCATTTTGGCGAAACCTGGACGGGCAGTGTCAGCAACGGTTTACGTATTGAAAATAATCAGGTTACAAGTAGTGGTTTGATTGTGTTAAACAATGCAGGTAGTGGTCAAAGTCATGGAATTCAGGGCCAAAGCAACAGCAACAATGGCATTGGTATTATAGGGGCCAATACGAACGGAGGTTTATCGCACGTACTCCAAACCAATGCAGGGATTAATGGTATAGCCGGCAATGGAACCGGGGTGTATGCGGCATCAGTATCGGGTGTTTCGCTGTTTGCCCATAAGTTTAACAGTCTGAGTGCTGCCGGTACGGTGGCAAAGTTTCAGAACGAAAAAATCGGGAACACTTCACCTGTCGTGCTGATTCAGGGGGTATCGGCACAGCCTGCGCTGGAACTGAACAATGGCTTTTTGAAAGTGAGCGGAACCGATAAAACAGCCTTTACCGTTACGGCCACAGCCTCCAATTCTTCGGGACATGTTTTGGATTTAAGCTACGCCAACCCGGAGCGGAATGATATTGTAATTGTTACCCACAACTACAACCCTTTGGGTGCACCTGCACAATATCATGATCAGGCCGTTGGAGTGTATTGGAACGGGAGTACATGGTCAATTTATAATGAAAATACCACCATTCCGATTTTAAACCGTTCGTTTAACGTTCTTATCATCAGGCAATAAAAATCATTGACTTTTAGGCCTTGAATTTACAATTAATGGCCGTAGTGTACAGAAAGGTGCACCACGGCTAATTTTTCATTTTGATGGTATCATGGTTTCAGCGGCATTTACCTGCATGGTAGTTTAATAATTGACTTATCAAGGTATCATTTCGGAATCAGCAGGATTACCACGTCCATAAGAAGACATAGTACCGGCAGTTAATATGGCCTCGGTTTTTCCGTATCGAGTAAGTTGTTGATGCAAATCTTTTTCAGCAATTTCTTATTTATTGTACTAATTTGTTTAAATATAGGTGAACCGAGCCATGGAGATATATAAAAAAATTCCGGCCATTTATGCAGACAGCAAAACCACATGGCGGCAATGGCTTTCAGAAAATCATCTTTCGTCAACATCTGTATGGCTCATCATATATAAAAAGGGAAGCGGAATGCCCTCTGTAAATTATGCTGAAGCATTGGATGAGGCGCTTTGCTTTGGATGGATTGACAGTTTGCCCAACAAAAGGGATGAAAAAAGTTTTTACCTCTTATTTGCAAAACGTAACCCAAAAAGCAACTGGAGCCGGGTGAATAAGGAAAAAGCCGCCGAACTGATTAAACAGGGCCGGATGGAAAAGGCCGGTATGGAAATGATTGAACTTGCAAAAAAATCAGGAACATGGGATGCCCTGAATGAAGTTGAAGAAACGATCCTACCCAATGATCTGAAGGAATTATTTGACGAAAACCCTGTTGCTGCTTCAAACTGGGAGCAATTTCCCCGATCGGTAAAAAGGGGAATCCTCGAATGGATACAAAATGCTAAACAGCCGGAAACGAGGAACCGGCGAATTGAAGAAACTGTGCGTATGGCTGAAAAAAATCTCAGGATTTTATTTGACCGTAATCCCACATAGTTCATTAATCCCACGGCAAAATCATCCGGGCTTGTTCCCTGAAGAATCTCATTTCTACAATGGGCGAAAAACGTATCTGTTTAATGATTCTGACGCATTTTTTTCCTGATATATTTCTCAAGCTCAACCGCATGGAAAACAATAATTGACATGCCAATACAGAATAGCAGTTCTTTCCCTGTAAGCGGTTGGGTATGAAAGATTTTATTCATGGCAGGCCAATAGATCAGTATCATTTGAAGAAGAAAGGTAAGCACTACCGAACCCACGAGCGGAAGATTACTGAAAATGCCCTGCTTGTATAAAAAGGTACGGTCGCTGCGTACCGCCATTACGTGTCCAAGCTGCGACAAGGCGAGCACCGTAAACACCATGGTTTGCCAGTGGGACATCCCGTTGTGTATTGACCATGCTTGTGTGAACAGCGTTACCCCTGCCATCAAAAGACCTACCCATACAATATGGTAGCCCACACCATCCGAAAACAGGCTTTCCTTTGCATGCCTTGGCGGGCGTTTCATTACATCAGCTTCTGCTTTTTCATTGGCAAGGGTAAGCGCGGGCAAGCCATCGGTTACAAGGTTGATCCAAAGGATATGGATCGGGAGTAATGGAATGGGCATCCCCAGTAAAGGTGCCAGGAAGATGGTCCATATTTCCGCACCGTTGCAGGTCATAATGTATTTTACAAAACGACGGATATTATCGAAAATGCGGCGTCCTTCCTTGACCGCATTTACAATGGTGGCAAAGTTGTCATCGAGCAGTACAAGGTGTGCAGCTTCCTTACTTACATCCGTACCGTTTATGCCCATGGCCACACCAATATTGGCGGCCTTAAGTGATGGGGCATCGTTTACGCCGTCTCCGGTCATGGCGGCAAAGTGCCCCCGTTGCTGAAGGGCTTTAACAATACGCAGTTTCTGATCGGGCGATACCCGTGCATATACTGAGGTGTTCTCAACCTGTTTTAAAAATTCATCATCGGGCAGCCGCTGAAGTTCTGTACCGGTGAGTACAAAATCTTTTTTACCGAGAATACCGATTTCCTGCGCTATGGCTTTGGCGGTGGCCGGGTGGTCGCCCGTAATCATAACCGGTTTAATGCCGGCAGTTTTACATTCTTCAATAGCTACTTTCACCTCTTCCCGTGCAGGGTCCATCAGCCCTGCAAGTCCTACATACCGCAGGTCTTTTTCAACAAGGTCATACAGGAATGGTTCCGGAAGTGTTTCCACAATCTTGTATCCGTAAGCCAGCACCCGTATGCCTTTTTTAGCCCATTGGTTTGCCAGTGTAAGCATTTCAGATGTTTCATTTTCATCAGCAAGGCTTTCGCTTATAGCTTCACTCGCACCTTTGGTGATGATGAGGAAACGGCCATTGTCGTGATGCACAGTGGTCATTCGTTTACGGTCGCTGTCAAAAGGCAGTTCGGCCACCCGCCCGCAATCTTCATGCAACCTGAAGTATTTCTCTGCCTGCAATTTTTCCAGCGCATGTTCTACCAGAGCCAGTTCCGTGCTTTCGCCAAATGGTTTACCGTCTTTGGTAAACTGTACATCGTGGTTGAGCGCCATTGCCTGAAGCAGCAAGCCTTCACCCGTTGAGTGGTGATCATAAACATTGACCACCTTCATTTTATTCTGGGTAAGGGTACCCGTTTTATCGCTGCAGATAAACGAAACGGACCCAAGTGTTTCCACAGCAGGTAGTTTGCGTACCAGTGCCTTGTTTTTAGCGAGCCGCGATGCTCCTCGCGACAGGGCTATGGTAATGAGCGCGGGCAGCGCTTCGGGTATGGCTGCTACTGCAAGGCTGATGGAAAGTAATAGAATTTTGAAAGGATCTTCCCCCCGCATGATACCTGATACAAACAGGATGGCGCAGATAACGAGAATGATGTAAGAAAGATTTTTGCCAAAACGGGTCATACGTTGTTGCAGGGGGGTAGCCATTTCCTTTTGTTGCAGCATGCCGGCAATTTTTCCAAGCTCAGTTTGCATGCCTGTATGCGTTACAACGGCTTTGGCACGGCCATTGGTTACAAGGGTACCTTTATATCCCATGTTGATGCGGTCGCCAAGCGGTATATCTTCGGTACCTAAGGTTATTGCACGTTTGTCTGCTGCCACACTTTCGCCGGTAAGTGAAGATTCATCAATTTTCAGTGCATGTGTTTCCAGAAGCCGCATATCGGCCGGAACTACATTGCCTGCTTCAAGTATCACCACATCTCCGGGCACGAGCACCGTTCCCGATACTTCGGTTGCTTCGCCATCGCGCAGCACCTTGGTATGGGTGATGCTCATTTTTTTCAGGGCATCCATGGCTTTTTCGGCACGGTATTCCTGTATAAAACCAACCAATGCATTGAGTAAAACAATCACCAGGATAATGATGGTATCGGTAAGGTCGCCCATAATACCGGAAAGAACCGCCGCTGCCATCAGGATGATGATCATGAAATCTTTGAACTGATGCAGGAAGAGCATCCATGCGGGTACTTTCTTTTTTTCCTGCAACTCGTTGGATCCGAATTTTTCAAGACGCTTTAAAGCTTCCTGTTGCGTCAATCCATTTTCCGTTGTATGTAATTCCTGCAGTACCAGGTCGGTTTTAAGTTGATGTGCATTCATAAGCATCAGGATAAATTAAAAAGTAAAACCATGTTTGTAATATATAAGGCCATTATGATAAAGGCATCCCATGAGAGCCGCCATTTTTTTTGTTTGGAAGGGTACATGAGCCCGGCCATAGCAGCACCCGACATTAGGATGATGAAAAAAACGGAAAGGAGGTGTCCTTCAGAAACATCTTTCAGCAGATGGCCTTTTGTGTAAAGCAGGTCGTTGATAAACAGGATAAAAATATTGAAGATATTGCTGCCGAGGAGGTTTCCTACGGCAAGATCGGGTGAGCCCCGCCTGATGGCGGAAAGGGAAACCGCCACCTCGGGCAAACATGTAGAAACAGCAAGGAAAAGGGTACCGGTAAATGCTTCGGCCCATCCAAACCCTGC
>JALOMX010000085.1 GCA_025455245.1 Chitinophagaceae bacterium | reverse complement strand
CCGTAGGGGGAGAATTTCAATTTGCCAATGTTAAACAACTTATGCTGCGTACTTCTATTGGCATAAATTATAATACAACTGCAGCCGATAATGCCAATATCCGGTTAACAAGGTTTCCTGTGCACCTAACACCTTTTTGGAAAATAAATGATGATTTCAGGTTGGGCGTTGGCATTACTACCCATTTGGGTCCCACGCTGAAAGGCGATGGCTTTATTGATGATGTTGATTTTACCAGCACGGCAGGTGCCCGGTTTGAGTTTGGCTTTAGGTGGATTGCATTAACTTACACTGCTATTAACTATAAGGATGAAGCTGGCCAATCTTTTTCTGCGGGTTCAATTGGTGCATGCCTTTCTTTTACATTTCCCAATAAGAGGTAGTAACTTAATAGTTCCTGCAATAGTTCATGTTTGGCCAGGTTTTTCAAAGCAATTCATAGCAGCTTATTTTTGATCAGGTTCCTTCCCCATTACCTCTTTCCATTCCACCACCTCCTTAGCATCCTCTGACAGAAACGGCCCTATGCGCGTGCGGCACAATGCTGACAGATAGCCTCCCACGCCAAGCGCGGCGCCATAATCGTTGGCAAGGCTGCGTATATAGGTGCCGGTGCTGCACACCACCCGAAAATCCACTTCCGGCAAGGCGATCCGCGTTATTTCAAAAACAGAAATGGTCACCGGCCTTGGCTGCATCTTTACTTCCTGACCCATGCGGGCAAGTTCGTACACGCGCTTGCCACCCATTTTGATGGCAGAGTGGGCGGGAGGTGTTTGCAATATAGGTCCGGTAAATGGCAGGGTAGCGGATCGGATGTCTTCCTCCGTCAATCCGGTTACCGTTGTGAAGTTTTCGGGCTCGCTTTCAAGGTCGTAAGTAGGTGTGGTCGCTCCGAGGGTTATGGTGCCGGTGTACTCCTTTTCCATGCCCATGTACTCGTTTATCTTTTTGGTAAACTTACCGGTGCATACGATCAGCAGTCCGGTCGCAAGCGGGTCAAGTGTACCTGCATGACCTATCTTTTTTATTTTAAATATTTTCCGCAGCTTGCTGATCACATCAAACGATGTCCACTTCAGTGGTTTATTGATGAGCAGTACCTGTCCTTCGAGTAGTTGTTCCTGTGTCATGGTAGGGGGCAAAGGTAATTCAGGGGAGTGGTTGGTTGGTTGGAAAGTTGGTAGGTTGGTAGGAGAGTTAATTGAGTGGATTGCGGAACTTAAGTTGATGGCTTAAGGTAAATTTTGATGGAGAAAAATCTAAACCAATCTGAACAATTCCAAACACATCTAAACCAAACAACCCTAAACAAAAGAAAAACCTAACTAAAAACCCCAAACCCCAACCAACAATAAACCATAAACCCAAAACCATAAACAAAAAAATCAACTAATAACCTCCGCGTACAAATGCTGAATCAATCCATCAGCAAGGCCAATTTTGGGTACATAAATCACTTCGCTTTCAGCCCAACGCATTACATTGATATAAATCCGAAGGGCATGGACAATCACATCGGCGCGGTCTTCGCGCATGCCATAGCGCAGTTGCATCTGATGCACGGTAAAATTGCTGAACTCACGGTAGTATTCACGCAGGTGGTTCAGGGATAATGGTTTGCCGTCTTTCAACTTGCTCAGTGAAAATATCTTGTTGATGTTTCCGCCGCTACCGATGGTAATGATTTTCCCATTGGGCTTTAGCTGCTTTTTAACGGTATCCTTCATTACCTCCCAATCTGCATCAGTTATCTGCTCTTTCAAAAGCCGTATGGTACCGATATTGAAGCTTTGCTTAAAGGCCATTTTGCCTTTGTTGAAATAAGTGAGTTCGGTACTGCCCCCGCCCACATCTATGTACAAAAACTGCCCGTTTTTGTCCATGTGTTCAGCTATATGGCTTTCGTAAATAAAGGCCGCTTCGTCCGAACCGGAAATGACCTGTATTTCAATACCGGTTTCCATTTTTATTTTTCTGATCAGGTCGGGGGCATTTTTTGCATCCCGCATGGCGCTTGTGGCACAGGCTATCATGTAATCCACCCCATAGGCATTCATCAGGTGTTTGTAGGCCTTCATGGTTTGCAGTACCATGCCGATGCGGGGTTTGCTGATTTCCCCGATGGAAAAAACATCAACACCTAACCGCAGCGGTACCCGACAGAGATTGAGTTTGGAAAAGACAGGTTCGCCATCATCACCCATCAGCACCTCGCTTATCAGCAAGCGGGCTGCATTACTTCCGATATCAATGGCGGCTAAACGCATGTGCGACAAAAAAACGATAATTAAACAAAAGTCGGCCCTATTTTCCTGAAAGTGCCTTATTTATAACATCAAGTTCTTTTTTATGTCGTTCGTGCATGGGTGATTCTATTTTCTTTTTCATTAAATGATTGTAGATCTCTACCTGAGATATGATCTTTTTTTTGCCCTTTTCAGAAACATAATGATTGCTGAGACTGCCGTCAAGCAGCCTCGCTTTTACATTGTCCGACAATTGAATCTTCAGTATTTCCAGCAGTTCCGTTTTAATCTTTTCATCAAAAATGGGACAGGCGGCTTCAACCCGGTGGTCGAGGTTCCGCACCATCCAGTCGGCGCTTGAAATATACATTTCGGTATTTCCGCCGTTGTGAAATACCATGATCCGTGAATGCTCAAGGTATTCGTCAACTATGCTGATGCCGTATGGTTTATGGAGTATTTTTTTATCATCAAAAACCGGGCAGTAAATTCCCCTGACGATCAACTGCAGTTTTACCCCGGCCCTGCTTGCCCTTTGCAGTTGTGCAATGAATTCGGGGTCGCTCAGCGAATTCACTTTCAGGATAATGGAAGCTTCTTTTCCGGCCTGTGCATGGGCAATTTCGCGGTTTATCATGCCGGCAATGCTTTTGCGCATATTTACGGGACATACCAGCAAGGTTTTGCATAGGCGGAGGGGTTCCTGCCCAAGGGATGGCTTTTCCAGGTAACTGAAAATCCGGTTTACATCTGCCATTATTTTACGGTTGCTTGTCAGCAGGCATTGGTCTGAATACACCCTTGCTGTTTTCTCATTCATATTGCCAGTGCTTACAAATCCATATTGTACCGTACCCCGGCCTTTCTTTTTCTTTTTAATCAGGCATACTTTGGCATGTACCTTCAGGTTTGGAATCCCGGTTATCACTTTTACACCTTCCTGTTCCAACAGGTCTTTCCATTCAAGGTTGGCCTCTTCGTCAAAGCGGGCCCTTAGTTCCAGCATTACGGTTACCATTTTGCCGTTGCGTACTGCGTTTACCAGGGCATTAATAATCTTCGAATTGCTTGCGAGCCGGTAGGCGGTTATCTTTATTTCGACTACATCCGGGTCCATGGCCGATTCGCGCAGCAGGTCTATTACCGGTGAAAAAGAATGATAGGGAAAGGATAGCATCACATCTTTTTCCAGAATGGTGTCGGTAACTCTTTTACCATCGTCAAAGTCGGGATGGAGAAAAGATGGTTTCCGCTGTTTGGTATGTTTGAAAACATCAGGGAAATCCATGAAGTGCCTGAAATTGTGAATCCTTCCCCCGGGAATAATATTGTCTTTGCGTGAAAGGTTGAGCCTTCGGATGAGGTATTCAAGCAGGCCTGCATCCATTTCCTTATCGTAAATAAACCTTACCGGCTTGCCTTCCCGTCGCTTTCTCAGGCCTCTCGCTATTTTTTGGGCAAGCGAAGTGGCAATATCATTATCAATGTCAAATTCAGCATCCTTCGTTACTTTGAAAAGGTGTGCCGAGTATTCATCGTATCCGAAAAAGGAAAAGATATGTGGCAGGTTAAACCGGATTACATCTTCAAGCAGCATAATATGGTGCTCGCCGGGTTTGGAAGGTAATTGCACAAATCGTCCCACCGCCTTGGCAGGTATTTCAATCAGGGAGTATTGCTGATTATAGGCTGTATTTTTTTTGCGCATTACTACCCCAAGGTAAACTGATTTGTCGCGCAGGTACGGCATTTGAGGCAGGCCTTCTATCATCAATGGTATTACATTGGGGCTTACTTCGTCATCGTAATATTTTTCTACAAAAGCCTGTTGCTCTTTATTGAGTTCTTTTTCGGTTACCAAAAATATCTTTTCACGGGCCATTTCCTCCCGGATGCCTTCCCAGATGCGCGAAAACTCATTTTGCTGACTCAGCACAACCCGCTGAATTTCTTCAAGGATCATTTCGGGGTTTTGCTCCAGGTTCATGGCGGCCTTGGTGCCCTTACGCATCACTTCGAGCATCCGCTTCAGGGTTGCCACACGGACCCTGAAAAATTCATCCTGATTATTGGAATGGATTCCCAGAAAACGGATCCTTTCCCGCAGCGGCACCGTAGGGTCATTGGCCTCCTGCAGCACACGGGCATTAAAACTTAACCAACTGATATCCCTTGGGATAAATGATCGTTTGTTCGGCATAAAAGACTCCTGTAACCTCAAAAATAAAAGGGCGGGGCCAATCCCAATGTTAATTAATCACCGGTCATGCGATTATCCCATTGCCTGATGGTTTGAATAATGTTGGTGGTACTGATACCCTCAATCAGCGGATTGATAACCACACGGCCTCCATTGGCTATCACTTCTTTTGCGCCCACCACCTGATCTTCGGTATAGTCACCGCCTTTTACAAGTACATCGGGCAAAATGGCGGTGATGATATTGAGGGGTGTATCCTCATCAAAAATAATGACGGCATCCACCATTACCAGGGATGCCATCAGCAGGGCCCTGCCTGCTTCGTTTTTTATAGGTCTTTCAGGACCTTTCAGTCTTTTCACAGATGCATCGCTGTTGATCCCCACCACGAGGTAGTCGGCTTCGGCAGCCGCCTGACTCAAAGAAAAGATATGTCCGGCATGAATAATATCGAATACCCCGTTGGTAAAAGCGATGGTTCGCCCTTTCACACGCCAGGCGTTTACGGTGTTAACCAACTGAGATAATTCCATGATCCGGTCGGGGATGGCGGAGGTATTTCGCATGTCAGGTTATGGCGATTTTTTATGATTAATCAGGGGCAAAATAATCAAAGCAATCATACCGGCCAAGAGTACGATGGCTGTTTGTGCGCCCCAGAGTACCCAGCCAAAGGCCAGGCCGGTTACTGCCGATATTCCGAACAGCAGCAGGGTTTTTTGCACGGCAAACTGATAGGCCCCGATACCGCCCTGCGTTGCAATCATTCCTAAACTTCCAAATACCAGGATGGCTACCGATGCTTTTAAGCCCAGCGATTGCACATCGGGAAAGGCCTTAAACCCCAGCCAGATGGACAACAGGTACAAAAACCAGATAGCCGCAGTATGAAATAAAAACCATCCGCGGTAACGGATACGCCCGATGCTGGTAAGGCCGCGCCATATACCGATCCAGATTTTGCGGATGGCACGCAAAAAGCGCACTTTGGTAAAACGATTGAAAACCCAGCGTATGCCGAGAATAATGGCAATGAAACCCCCGATGGTAACGGCCAATCCTGCCACACTTTTTCCGGCAGTCATTGTCTTTATGGAAGCAATCATGGATTCTCCCAAAAGGTCAAACTGTGTTACCATCATGAAAAAGGTAACCAACAGCAGGCATACAACATCAACGGCCCGTTCGGCTACGATGGTGCCAATGAGCTTATCAGCAGGAACTTTTTCGTATTTGGCCAGCATGGTACATTTCATTACTTCGCCCAGTCTCGGTACCAGCAGGTTGAACAGGTAACCGATCAACACAACTAAAAAGGTATTGGCCCGGCCGGGAGCGTATCCCAACGGATCCATCAAAAGCCTCCATCGCAGGGCGCGGAAATAATGGGCAAGTATGAGCGAAGCAATCACCGGCAGGATGTACAGAAAACGGGTTTGTGCAAAACTGTCTTTTAATTCCCGAACCTGTGCATCGGTGAGGTCTTTGCTGCTGTACCAGATCAATACAATACCAAGACCAAGGAAAAACAAGTATTGAAGCAGGGATGAAAGCTTCTTTTTCATGGCATCGCAAGTTAAGGCAAGCTACAAAAACAGCAACTGACCTTCATCAGAGTTTATTTCCTTCTTTGGGAAATATCACCTTGGCTTCAAAGGTTTTGGCCGCTTCAAAATCCATAATGGCATAACTCATGATGATGATGATATCGCCGGGCTGTGCAAGCCTTGCAGAAGGGCCGTTGAGGGCTACAATCCCTGACCCCCTTTCACCTTTGATAATATAGGTTTCAAGACGTGCGCCGTTGTTTACGTTTACAATATGGATTTTTTCATGGGCTATCAAACCGGCGGCATCGAGCAGGTCTTCATCAATGGTACAACTTCCTACATAGTGCAGATTTGCATCAGTCAGAACAGCACGGTGTATCTTGGACTTGAGAACTTCGATTTGCATGATATTCGCTTAAAAGCATGCAAAGAAATGATTTTACAGTCATATTCAACGTTGCGGTTTTTGTAAATAAACCAAACGGCTTGCCAAAAAGTAGTTCCCTCGGTATCTATTGGTCAATTGACCCTGACCAACCTCCCGGTATTTATTACCTTATTCTGCCCATGTTATGGTAATTAACCCATCTGTATTTCCTACCTTTGCAAACTTTAAAAAAACGCACCCAACCACGTTCAACAGGATGAATACCAGGTATTTTGAATTTTCCAGGCTTAATCTTCCGGCCATCGAGCAGGAAGTACTTGCTTCCTGGGATGAGGAAAAGGCTTTTGAAGAAAGTGTAAACCTGCGCGAAGGCGCAACACCGTTTGTTTTTTACGAAGGGCCTCCAAGTGCCAATGGTATGCCCGGCATCCACCATGTTATCAGCCGTACCATCAAAGACCTTGTGTGTCGCTACAAAACCATGCAGGGTTTTCAGGTAAAACGTAAAGGCGGATGGGATACCCACGGCCTGCCTGTAGAACTTGGGGTGGAAAAGGAACTCAGCATTACCAAAGAAGATATCGGCACCAAAATATCGGTTGAGGAATATAACCAAAAATGCCGTGAAGCTGTACTTCGGTTTAAGGATAAATGGGACGACATTACCCGGAAAATGGGGTATTGGGTTGATCTGAACGACCCATATATCACCTTTGAGAACAACTATATCGAAAGCCTGTGGTGGTTACTGAAAAAAATGTACGACCGTGGATTGCTTTACCAGAGTGTAAGCATACAACCGTACAGCCCTGCCGCGGGTACCGGCCTCAGTTCGCACGAACTGAACCAACCCGGCACCTATAAAGATGTAAAGGATACGAGTGCAACCGTAATGTTCAGGGCGGTGCAAAACGATGCAAGCCGATTCTTGCACGATGCGGTTCATGGCGCCGAAGTATTTTTTATGGCATGGACCACCACACCATGGACCCTGCCAAGCAACCTCGGTCTTGCCGTTGGGGCCGATATTGAGTATGTGCTCGTAAAAACATTTAATCCCTACACCCATTTGCCGGTTCATGTGGTATTGGCTGCCGACCTTGTCCATAAATTTTTTAAACCGGAAGGCGAAAACGGAGACTTTGCGGCTTACGAAGAAAAGGCCGCTGCTGCCGGAACCGCACAGGTAAAAGAGTTGGCACTTCCCTGGAAGGTATTACTCCGGACCAAGGGAAGTCAATTGGAAAATATCCGTTATGAGCAGTTGCTGCCTTTTGAGGCAAACAGCCTTGCCGAAGTACACAAAATAACCCCGGAGGCCGATCCTTGGCGCATTATGGTGGGCGATTTTGTTACCACCGAAGA
>JALOMX010000084.1 GCA_025455245.1 Chitinophagaceae bacterium | reverse complement strand
CCAGCTTCGCCAGGCGCGCGTCCTCCTCGTTCACCTTGATCTGGTTCACCACGTGGCCTTCGGCCAGGTTTTCAAGCACCCATGACAGATGCTGGGGGTCGGTGCGGAACATGGTTGAGCACATGCAGATGGTGGGGGACATGAAATGCACGTTCTTGCCCTGGTGTTTCACCTGCTCGTGCAGACGGTTGACCAGATTCAATTCGGTGGCCACCAGCCAGCGGGTGTTGGGCTCGGCTTCACGGACGATTTTCAGGATGGTTTCGGTTGACCCGATGTAATCGGATTTTTTAACTGTACCATAAGAAACTACTACAACTTCTTCCAAATCAGCATTTACCATTTCAAGCGATACTTCCACTGAAGTTTTGGACCCAATGGCAACATCAAATGGTGCATAGCCCACTGCCGAAATGGTTAATGTTTTGGCATTGGCAGGCACTTTTAGTTCAAATCTGCCTTCTGCATTGGTAGAGGTACCTGTTGTTGTACCTTTTACAAGCACGCTGGCTGATTCAATAGCTTTGCCATTTGTGTCGGTAACTTTTCCTGTAATTACTTTTTCTTGTGCCCATAATTGCCCGAAAAGCAATAGCATGAGCATGATCGAAGAAATTCTTCTCATACACAGTTTTTTTGGTTAAATAATACTTGCGAATATAACCTTCGAGGTGATTTAGCAGGTTTTTTTGTGATAGAATTTATAAATATTTTTGATTACAATATGAACTTCTGTTAATGTGCAATGAATAATTCTCTGATTTTTAAAGAGAATGGGATTTTGGAACGGACATTCAAATTAATCATTCCAATTGAAGAAAAAGCAACGAGGATTTTTCAGTTTTTTCATTGTATTCCGTTTTTTAGGACTTTTGTTTTTTAACAGTAGCCATATTATTTCCCGGATTGTATGGAAACCGGGCATTCTGTGGTTCAGAAAAATGTTGTTATTGAACCATTTACCTGATCCTTAATTGCAAAGCACTTTAAGAGTATCTAATTTACCTTTAATCCTTAATAACAATATTGTTTTTAAAGACCAGATTTTTCATTCCTTTATTTTCCATCTCCGATGGTTTTGGACTGCAAACTTTAACCAAAAAGTTAACAGGAATGAAAGGTCTCGACAGAATTAACTGCGTTGACCCTGATGGAGGAGGGATACAAACCAAAAATCCCTGTTCGCTTGCAGCGAACTGTTTTTTTATGCCCATAGGCTTTTGCGAACAAGTTCGATGGAAGACAGGATTAACTGCGTTGATCCTGATGGAAGGGGGATACAAGCCCAAAATCCCCATTCGCTTGCAGCGAACTGTTTTTTTATGCCCATAGGCTTTTGCGAACAAGTTCGGAGGAACACAGGATTAACTGCGTTGATCCTGATGGAGGGGGATACAAACCAAAATCCCTGTTCGCAGGCAGCGAACCGTTTTTTTACCCCCATAGGCTTTTGCTAACAAGTTCGATGGAAGAAAGGATTAACTGCGTTGATCCTGATGGAGGGGGATACAAACCAAAAACCCTGTTCGCTTGCAGCGAACTGTTTTTTTATGCCCATAGGCTTTTGCGAACAAGTTCGCAAGCCTATGGGCATAAAAAACCCCGACGTTCGTCGGGGAATTTTTGGTTTGTCGGGAAGACAGGATTCGAACCTGCGACCCCCTGGTCCCAAACCAGGTGCGCTACCGGCCTGCGCTACTTCCCGAATACGGTTTATTGACGTGGTGTCGGCTGACCATGATGTGAATCACTACTGAAACTACGGATCATGCCAAGCATCATTTTACTCATCTGTTCATAACGACCATAAAAATGCTCGTAAGTGTTTTGATCCATCCAATCAAGTTCTTTGGCAAGTTCCATCAAAGCTACACAGGCATTAATGTTGCCCCTTGCCAGAGTGAGGTATTGCTTCTTTTCCGAATGGGTCATACGGGCGGTACTTTCCGCAAGATTGAGGACCGTACCCATGCTGGCTTCACGCCAGTTTTTTACAAAATCCTGATTTAAACTGTTGTTTTGAAGCAAAAACTTCAAAACCTCAATATTCTGGGTCTTCGTAACCTGGTAGACTTCAAGTTTTTCGAAATCGAACATGTGTGTGAAATTTGTTAGACTACCTTAAAGTGCCTTTAGGCCTGAACTCAGGATAATTTAAAATTAAAAAATCATTTATGCGGTGAGGGCGGGATTCGAACCCGCGGTACAGACTTAAATCCGTACGACGGTTTAGCAAACCGTTGATTTCAGCCACTCATCCACCTCACCATGGTGAACATTTCCCCCGAAAGGGCTGCAAAAATAGGGATTTATAGAAACGGACAAAATGAAATATTAATATTCTGATTTTATTTACTTTTTCATAATCACAGTTGTGGGCAGTTCAAACAAATCTTTATGCCTGCCCAATTCCGCAAATCCTTTCGCTTTCAATTCATCTGCATACTCCTTCCTTGTTATCAGAATCATATTGCCATCTTGTGCACCTGTTGAACTATTCATATTAATATTACTGACAATTGAGTCCAGTTCTTCCGATGACCTCGCCATTGGAATAATCATTTTGTTTTCAGAGGAATTAAAATTAAATGCAGGATTAAAAGCCTTGTATGCAAAAACCCGATCTTCATTCTGAATCAAAGGCCCCAGTTTGCTGACAGGATTAATTTGGTAAAGGGTGGGATAAGCTACCCATAATACAATCATGGAAAAGAAAAGCCATGCAAAACCGATCAGTGTTATTGATAATACATGCCTTTCCCTTTGAAGCCAACCGAGGCAAACACCCAAAGGCAAAACCAATAATAGCAAAGCCAGATAAGATACCTCTGCCACATCGGGTTCATTTTTTAAAGCAAAGTACCCACCTGCAGGAATTGCCAAAGAGATTATGATCCATAACAACCAGATTAATCCCGGAATATCATAGCGTTTTTCAAAAATTTCTTTCAACATAAAGCCGGCCAAAACAGCGATAAAAGGATAGCAGGGCATGGGATAATTCGGCAACTTGGTGCTGCTTACACTAAAAAAAAGAATATAAACACCCGCCACAATGGCTGAAAAAAGATAAAGAGGGTTGTTGAAAAACCTGAACCGCTTTTGAAATCCTGCAATTACCGGAAAAGAAACCGGAAGCATTCCAATGATTACAATGAGTATGGTAATAAAAAACGGGCCTCCGTGACCTTCCTTTTCTGATGAAAACCGGTTCAGGTTATGGTCGAGAAAAAAACCTGATGTGAAGGCGCCATTGGTTTGTTTATGAACAGCGTAATACCATGGAACGGCTACGGCAATGGCAATTATCCCGGATATCCATAGGATGGGTTCACGAAATACATCCCATTTTTTGGTGATGAAAATATAAATCAGAAAAATAATACCGGGTAATGCATACGCAACCGGCCCCTTTGAAAGCGCGGCGAGGCCAAGGGATATTCCTGCAAGCAATATCTGAGATGACTTTCGGTATTCGAGATAATTGAACCCTGCAAATAAACCAATCGCCGTAAATAAAATTAAATAAGGGTCGGGAACAGACAACCTGAACTCAAAAATAAAATGGGTAGATAAAACAAGTGAAACTGCCGCAAAAAATGCAACCCCTGCAGAGGAACTTTTTTTTGTTTGAAAATAGGTAATCAGTATTAAAAAAAAACCGGCCACTGCGCTAAAGAATCTTGCAGAAAAGGGATTGGCACCACCCAAGGCATAAGCTGTCCGCATAAACCAATAATGTAATGCCGGTTTATCGGTCCGAAGTTCACCATTGAAAGTTGGAACTATCCAATCACCCCGAAGCCACATTTCCCTGGCGCATTGGGCATTTTTGGCTTCATCTAAAATATAAACGGGTGCAGCGCCCAATCTGATTAACAATAGTAATACTGCAATTCCTGCAAGGAATAAAAACCACTTATGATAATTTTCCTGTTTAATCACTTCGCCTTTTAACATGATAATTTAAAACCTTGGGCAAAGTATTGCATTTTGTGAAGAATTGCTCCTGTCAAAAAATCCACGGTAAGAAATAGACAATTCAAACCCTCCCCTTCCCTGACTCGCCGTACGTAGTTGCGATACATTGATATCATAACTGAAGGCCGCTGAAAAGGGTAAAAAATCAATTTTTATTACCGGAATGATGGCATCGTTCCACCTGACAAACCCACCAAAATGTATATTGTAATATGACTCATTGAAATCATAACCGCTCAGGCCAAAGCCAACCATGGCACCTGCTAAGACCTCAGTATAGGTCCCCTGCTTGTTAAAATCACCTTGCACATCAAGATAAGTATTGGGTGTAAGGCCCATTCTTAATCCAAAGGGGTATACCCATTTTGGATCCAATTCAATAGCGGGGTTCCGATAAAATGAATTTTGGGGTCTGTTGAAATGATGAAATGCTGCACCCACAAAGAAATTATCGTATTCGCTTTCCCCTATCTGTGAATTAAAGCTTAACCCAACACTTGCATCGCCATAGGTTTTATTATAGTTGGCAATATCTTCATTGATATCAAGAAATGGATTGTACCCGGATCCATCGTATTGACTTGCCGTAGTGATTTTTGACCTGTCGATACTGCGTTGAACCATGCCCCCCATAAACCCAAGCGAGAGGTAAGTGTTTTTCTCACCGCTTAAACTCTTGTGATAATTGATGGTTGGAAGCAAACTTGTAGTTTTAAAGTTGGTGGTTCCCGCTTTATCATAAACGATCTGACCACCAAGGGTAATGAAATCATTGGCACCACCGATCGGCATTTTGTACTCACCGTTGAAACTGCCCGTTTGAAAGGGTACCGTTACCGAACCCCATTGCGTTCTGTAAACTCCCTGAAACCTGATATCGCCATTAAACAATCCGGCTAAGGATGGATTACGCCAAAGCGGCGCTTCAAAAAACTGAGAAAAGTGCACATCCTGCGAATATGTCTGAAAAGAACACAACCACAACAACCCCAAGGAAAGATGCTTACCAAAAAAAATCAATATGTATTTTCCCTTTTTCAAATCCTGTACATGTTTACTTTAGAAGTGTCACATTTCCCTTTAGTTCAATATTTTCATTATTAAAACACAAAACAACCATTATATACACATAAACATCGGGGGTCAACTGTTTTCCCTTATATGTCCCATCCCATCCTGCGGTAGGATCATTTGCAAAAAGATTAGCCCTTTCAAAAACCAGTTCTCCCCACCGGTTAAAAATCCGGAACGATTTAATCTGTGAGATGCCCTGTCCCATGGGATAAAAGACATCGTTTCTTCCATCGCCATTCGGACTAAAAGTGTTTGGCACGAATACACCCTCAGAACTGCAGATTGGCTCTACACTGACTTCATCGGTCGAAACGCAACCTCCGGGGTTGGAAACATTGACCCTGTAGGTTGTTCTTTGCGAAACAGTAACCCTTGGCTGCGGACAGGTAACACAACTTAATCCGGAGGACGGTGACCATCGCCAGCGGGTCACATCGCTTGCTTCCGTTTCAAGAGTTACAACAGTGCCTGCGTAAACCCTTATTTTTTCTTCCTTGATATTTACTTGCGGAATTGGGTAAACAACAACCGGAACATAGGCCGTATCCCTGAAACAGTTGGCTGAATCGCTGCTTATTACACGGTAAATGGTGGTAGATGCGGGCCTTGCGACCGGGTTGGGAATATTGGTTGCCGAAAGCCCATCTGCCGGTGACCAGATAAACCTGTCGGAACCTGAAACACCCAATTGAACCGATTCATTTACACAAATGGTATCTCCCCTGCTTGCCACTGCCCGGTGAGGCTGAACAACCCGGACTGCAAAATCCCTTTCCCGGGCACATTTTGCACCGGCACCATTTGAACCTGTAACCGTATAATTCTGATCAGACGATGGGTTGGCCATGGGGTCTGAGCAATTGGTACAACTCAAGGTTGGATTACTCTTCCAGACAAAACTTGCCGCACCGGTTGCATTCAGTTGAACCGGTGTACCAAGGCAGGTCAGCAATGGTCCTCTTACATCAATAAGCGGAGTGTCCCTTGCTTCAATCCTTCTGAAAGCAGAGTCGAAACAGCCATAGTTATCCCTTACAAATGCACGTGCATTGAAAACACCTGAAGTCGTAAAACTTACAAGTCCGGGAACTGGGCCCTGGCCCGTTTGGTTGTTTCCGAAATCCCATTCCCAGCTTAACTGTGTGGTATCCGAATTGATTCTGTTGCCTGAAAAATAGACCACTTCGGGAATGCAAAATGATGTATCGGGGGCAATCCTTATCTGTGGGGATGCTGCCACCACTACCTCTACAGGCATTCTCCCAACAGATTTACAATTTTTTTCATTTGAAAGCAGAACATCCACATTATACCGTCCTGGCCGGGAATAAAAATGGGAAGGATTGGGATCTGTGGAATTGGCGCCGTCTCCAAAATTCCAGAAGAAATCTGTAGGGTTTGGCCCGCTTACGGGATTATGCGTAAACCGAACGATTCCACTATCGCAAACAACTAAAGGATCGGAAGATGCTACAATGATGGTGGTTGTATCGTTAATTGTCAAAACACGTCTTACTGTATCTGCGCATCCATAATCATTAATGTTAATAAGTGAAACCGTATAATTTCCCCCCTTATCATACAATACTGTATCCGGAAACTGTTGGTTGCTTTTGAGACCATTACCAAAATCCCAGTCCCAGCTTATTGTTGTGGTATCCTGATTTGTCCAAACAGGCCTGAATACCATTGGCACAGGTAAACAAATAGCGGTATCAAGGCCAATATCCATTTTAGGGGAAGGTGCAATTACAATGGTACCCGGAAGAAGAGATGAAGTGAAGCATTTCTTATCTGTTTCAACTTCAAGTTTCACAGTATATCTTCCAATGTTTGAATAAGTATGAACGGGGTTTCGATCGTTAGAAAAAGTCCCATCTCCAAAATCCCAGATCCATTTTGTAATGATATTGGCATTGGTAGAACTGTCTTTGAAAGCAATGGTGGCATTATTGCAATATTGATAATTACCGATATCCATTGCATAAGTAAATGCGCCTTCGTGAACCGTCACCTTATTAAACGCTGAATCTACACAACCGTAACTATCCACTACAATCAACTTTGGAAAGAAAATACCTTCTGTTCCATAGGATACAGAATCAGGCAAGGAAAGATTACTTGTTTCGCCATTACCAAAATTCCATAAATATCCAAGCGTGGTGGTATCAGGTTGCAAACGTTGTGCGCGGAACAAAACCTTGCCCGGCGAACAGAATGTGGTATCATTATTAATACCGATTGAAGGAGATGCCGCAATAATAATTTCTTCAGGCAAATCGTATCTGCTGTTGCAACTGTCAAAAGTTTCTACATACAGGCTTACTTTATATCGTCCGGGTTTCGAAAAAGTATGGACAGGGTTCTGCAAATCAGATTTTTGCCCGTCACCAAAATCCCATTCCCATCTTTTAATTTGATCATTGGTCAGGGAACTATCAACAAAAGCTACGGTTCCCCGGTCACAAAATACGGTTTGGGGAAGAGGCTTAATCAATGCCCTTACACCCACCACTTTGATATCTTCTTTTCCAATAATAGGAACCCGGCATGCCTGACCGTCTTCCAGAATTACCCTTGGTCTGTATGTGCCGGGGTTCAGATAGGCATGAGTAGTGGTTGGGGTATTGGTAAATTCAGTTATCCCATCACTATAATCCCATATATACGTTTTCACATTATTGGTACTTGATGTAAATGTAACCGTCAGTGGCGG
>JALOMX010000404.1 GCA_025455245.1 Chitinophagaceae bacterium | reverse complement strand
CATCGATATTATGATCGACAGCGGGCCAAGCGCACGGAGTTTTCAGCTCAACCTGAACCCCTTTACCCTGATTGGCGCTACCACCCGGAGCGGTTTGCTTACAGCACCTTTACTAAGCCGCTTTGGCATAAAAAGCCGTCTTGAGTACTACAACGCCGAGGTTTTAAAAAAGATTATACTTCGCGCTGCAGGTATATTACAAACACAGATTGATGAAGCCGCTGCCGGGGAAATAAGCCGTCGCAGCCGGGGCACCCCGCGTATAGCCAACGGGCTGCTGCGCCGCGTGCGTGATTTTGCCCAGGTACTCAACGATGGGCAAATTGACCTTGGCATTACGCAACACGCCCTGAAAGCATTGAATGTGGATGAACATGGCCTCGATGAAATGGATAACCGCATCCTGAGCACCATCATTGAAAAATTCAAGGGAGGGCCGGTTGGCATTACCACCATTGCCACCGCCGTGGGCGAAGAAGCAGGCACCCTGGAAGAAGTATATGAACCATTTCTCATTCAGGAAGGATTTATGCAGCGCACCCCCCGCGGGCGGGAGGTAACTGCCAAAGCCTATGAGCATTTGGGAAAGAAAAGGCCGGGAGTGAATATGGGGTTGTTATTTGAGTAAAAGTTCTCTAAATTTACAAAAAAGGGAATACGTGAAAGTATTAATTGAGATACCGGACCAAGACATTCAATTTGGAATGAAAGTTTTAAAGAGCCTGTCTTTTATCAAAAAAGCATCTCCGCTTTCGGCATCTTCTTTAGCGCTCTTTAAGGACCTTCAGGAAGCATCGAAAGAGGTAAGATTGCATAAAAAAGGTAAGATAAAATTGCAGACCGCCCGAGAATTATTAAATGAATTATAATGTAGTTAATACCTCGAGATTTGCGAAGGAGATAAAGAGGTTGGTAAAAAAATTCCCTTCTTTAAAACAAGAGTTTGCAACGTTAATTTCATCCATTTCAGACAACCCGTTTCTCGGTACCCCTTTAGGTCAAAATTGTTTCAAAATCCGCATTTCAATCCGTTCAAAAGGTAAAGGAAAATCAGGAGGAGCAAGAATAATAACACACCTTTACCTGGAAAAAGAAACAGTTTACTTACTCACTATTTATGACAAAAGTGAGAAGCCCGATCTTCTTCCGGGAGAATTGGATGATATGATTGATGCACTTGATTTTTCATAATTATTTGTCATTGAAATTTTGAATTCAGGAAGGATTTATTCAGCGTCCCCCCCGCGGAAAGGAGGTAACTGCCAAAGCCTATGAGCATTTGGAAAGAAAAGGCCGGGAGTGAATATGGGATTATTGTTTGAGTGAAAGAAATATTCCTTACCAAAAGCAACGCTTAATAGACTAAAATAACTGTAAACTCATCCTTAACCCGGGACTAATGTTTTTAAAAAAGTCATTGAAATAGAGTTCAGGCTCTATGTGCAAGTAGCCGTTTTGCAATCCCGGAAAACCAAGTTTAAATGTATTTGATTCGAAAACATTTCCACGGTTTCGAAGGAGATATCCGATCGACATCGTATTGGTTAGCATAAATTTATAAGGTGCAGCATTTTTTATTTCCCTGAAACGCAGGGATATAAAATCATTTCGATAACCTTGGATTTTACCGTCCGTATTCGCTTTATAAGAAAACTGTGGTTCCCAATAAATACCGAAAGACAATTGAGAACCTCCAGGCCCTCTTGAAACACCATAAGTGTATGCTGCCCCCATCGACAAACCGACCAATCCTTGTCCACGTGCATAAGCAACT
Organism: Chitinophagaceae bacterium; assembly: GCA_025455245.1. Taxonomy (GTDB): domain Bacteria; phylum Bacteroidota; class Bacteroidia; order Chitinophagales; family Chitinophagaceae; genus Phnomibacter. Next base: position 746 of record JALOMX010000404.1, on the reverse strand, counting down.
GACGGTTCAATTCCCAATCTGATATACTGTTTTCCCGTTCGGATGGCATGATAATTGGAAGGTGAAACAAGTTTCCCTGTTTCCAGGTTGAATGTAGCATAGAAGTTAAATCTTTGGTCGAATCTGGCATCGATCCTGTAATTTTCCTGAACTCCTTTTTTTACAACATTGAGGGATTTACTGCCTGTTTTTGGTTCAAATGATGCTAAATCTGAAACATTATTGAGCAGTAAATTTATATACGATCCATAATAACCATCATCGCCCCAAAATTTTATCCTGATGGTATCCTGATCTATTTTCACGATTACCATTTCATCATCCTCCTTTGTGAAGGCTCTTGGCTGCTTATCATGGGTAATAATCCTGAACAAAACCGGTTTTCTTGTTGCATCCATCTCTATACGTCTTGTATATCCGTCAGCCGAAAATGAATCAAAGTAAGGTTTTAACAACTCTGAAGTTTCTTCAATGAGAGAATCCAGATCAGGAATTTTATCCAAATGACTCAAACGGAATAAATCAAGCCAGATTCTATTTTTCTGTGGAAGCCATACAAAAAAATTGCATTGTTGTTTTCCGGGGTCAGTTGGACCAAACACCGATTGCGAAACAGGCGTTGCATTTGGTACAAAATAAGGTTGTGAAAGGGCATGGAACTGGCTTGCCGCTCCTGCGAGCAGCCAAACAATAATTTGTTTTTTCATAGTTTATAGTGATTTTTTAGGTGCGGGAGAGATATCAAT
>JALOMX010000083.1 GCA_025455245.1 Chitinophagaceae bacterium | reverse complement strand
GAGGCTATTGATATTTAAATGGTTTTGTTGTTTTTGTTTAAAAATCCCGCAGAATTGAACCTGCGGGATTTTTTTATTGATACTCGTACACAAGTTTTCCTTCCGGTTTCCTGTCCCTGTTCAATACAGTCTCCTGAATCTTCAGCCCTTCGATGCTGTATTTGTACTGCCATATACGAAAGTTGCTTGTGCCGGGCGAAACGGTGATCTTGTTGGCAAGGTTCCCCCTGTCATCGTAGCTGAACAGGTAATCGGGCAGCATTTGCCTGGCAGCTTCATTAAAACGGACAATATCGGTCAACCTGTTTTGGGCATCATAGTAATAAAACCATGTTTCCACTTTTTGGCCGGATTTAAACCATTGTTCCTCTCCCGGAAATCCGTTTTCCGCAGGGATAAAAATCACGGTCATGGAATCTTTTTCTCCCTTGGTCCTGACCATCTTTTCCGGCATCCCCTGTGCACTGTAGGAATATTGCCTCTTTTCCGTAACTACGTTTTCTTTTTGTTCGGATTGTATGGAAATGGATTGCATGGAAATCAGGAGGTCTTTTTCATCGTAGAGGTAACTCGTTCTTGTGGATGCCCCTTCCGATGAGTCAAGGGAGGATTCGGGAAAGCCTTTCGGATTGTATCGGGTTTCAAGAATCGAAGCATCTGTCAGGTTCGTTTTTGAAAAAGTGGTGAGTGTTCGTTTTCCGGCATCTATTTCCTGGTAAAGTACAAAGTCGTCAATGATTTCATCACCGGAGTCGTATGCTTTTACGGCAACCTTTTTTATTTTCTCTTTTTGCAGAATAGAAAAGTTCTTTCTGTTGGCTTCTGTACTGATGATATCGTTGTAATAATATTGTGCAGAGCAAAAGAAAGCGCTCAGAATTAAGTAAAGAAAGATTATGCTGCTCCTCATTCCTGTAAATTGCAAATTCATCCGGCAAAAGTAAACGTTCGGGTTATAGCAAAAATTTTCATTAATCATCTATTTATGTCCTACACAGAAGCATTTAACCGTTTGGTAACGATCATGGACGAATTGCGTGAACAATGTCCGTGGGATAAAAAGCAAACCATTGAAACCCTGCGTCCCCTTACGATTGAAGAAATGTATGAGCTTGTGGACAGCATAGCAGAGGGTGACTGGAAGGGTATCAAAGAAGAGCTTGGCGATCTTTTTTTACACCTTGTTTTTTATGCAAGGATTGCAAAAGAAGAGCAGCAGTTTTCGCTCGAAGAAGTTTTGAATGGCATCTGTGAAAAACTTATATCACGGCATCCGCATATCTACGGCAACGTACAGGTAGATGATGAAGAAGATGTGAAGCGCAATTGGGAAATGCTGAAAATGAAGGAGGGTAAGTCGAGTGTACTTGCCGGTGTGCCAAAGGGTTTACCGGCATTGGTAAAGGCAGTGCGGATGCAGGAAAAAGCTAAGAAAATAGGTTTTGAATGGGAAAACAGGGAGGATGTATGGAAAAAGGTAGAAGAAGAAGTAAAGGAATTGCATGAAGTAGTTGATACCGGCGATGCCGGAAAAATAGAGGATGAATTTGGCGATGTATTGTTCAGCCTTGTAAATTATGCACGCTTCATACATGTTGATCCTGAGCTTGCACTTGAACGGACCAACATTAAGTTCAGGGAGCGCTTTATGCTGATGGAAAAAATTGCCATGGAAAGACATGGCGATATTGGCAATCTTGGCCTTGAGGAGCTTGATGCCATATGGAATGAAGTGAAGGTGAGCATGCGCAATGGATTGGCCGGGTAATACCGGGCCCGGTGTATGAACCGGCCGGAAAAACCTTTAACCCAGTGTTCCTTTCATCACGCGGGTATCATAGAGCCACTGTTCAAAATCCTGCAACGGGAAACTGCTCAGGTTGGAAGCGGCAGGCAACAACGCTTTTTCTGCCGCAATGCAACCGTATTTAATATCATCAAAACCTTCAATACTGTGGGCATCGGGGTTAATGGAAATAAGCACCTCTTTTTCAAGCGCGTATGGTATCCATGTCCAATCGATGTCGAGCCGGCGCGGATGCGCATTTAATTCAATCACCACATTGTTGGCGGCGCAGGCATCAATTATTTTTTTATGGTCTATGGGATATCCGTTTCGGCTGAGGAGCAACCTTCCCGTCATATGTCCGAGAATAACCGTGTAAGGGTTTTCAATAGCGGTCAGTAGCCGTTGCATTGCTTTTTCCTCACTCATTTTCAGGCTTGAATGTACAGATGCAATAACAAGATCAAAAGACTGAAGCACATCATCATCATAATCAAGCTGACCATTCCCTAAAATATCACATTCAATGCTTTTAAAGATTTTGAAAGGCGCAAGCGATCTATTGAGTCTGTCAATCTCTTCCTGCTGCTGAAATACCCTTTCCACCGAAAGTCCTCCTGCATAGGTTGCAGCCTTGCTATGGTCGCTTATTACAAGATATTCAAAGCCTTTATCCTTTGCAGCCATGGCCATCTCTTCTAGGCTATGGCTTCCATCGCTCCATTTACTGTGGCTGTGTATGATTGCTTTTATGGAAGATACATCTGCCTGCTGAAGCGTTGAATATTTCCGGTAGTAATTTTCGTCAACAGATGTTTCCCTGTGTTGGGGAAGAATAAAGGGAAGATTAGCCTCCTTGAAAATTTCTTCTTCATTTTCATATGATGTGTCTTCGAGGGTTGTTCCTGTTTTTTGTTGCACCCATTTTAAAAAAGTTTCATGGCCGGTAGTCATCATCAAACGGCTTCCCTTGTTGCTGCTGTTGCAGCTATGAAGAACGAGGGATGGTGCATTTTCCATAGGATAGACCAATTCGTCTGCTTCATGATTGCAATGATGGCCTGTCGTCTGCATGATGTTGACAATATCACCCGCCGGTAAAGCAATCAGAAAATCAATCCCGCTGATAATGTCATCGTGCCTGCGCATGCCACCGGTTATGCCGATAAATGATTCCTTGAATATATCTTTTAATTTTTGTTCATATAACAATGCAAAAGCTTCGGCCTGCTGATACAGGAACTTGCCTTGCTGAGCCATCATAAAAAGAATGGCGTCCTTAACATTCTGCTGTGTTTTTTCACCAAATCCTTTGTAAAGGACCAGTCTGTTTTCGTTGCAGGCATAGAGTAATTCTCCGATGGATTCAATTTCCATTTCCTTCCAGACAGTATGTATTTTTTTGGGACCAAGACCTTTTATCCGAAGAAATTCTATAACACCCTCCGGAGTTTTGGCAATGTATTCATCCAGCACAGTCAGTTTGCCGGTGGTCAGAAGTTCGTCAATTTTTGCTGCAATATTGGCCCCTATACCTTTTAGTCCCGCCCATTCTTTTTTATCCAATTCTGCCAGTTGTTGCGGCAGCCGATCTATCTGAAACGCAGCATTGGCGTATGATTTACTCTTAAAGCTATTATCTGCATGGATATCCATCAGTTTTGATAACAGATCAAAATGTTCGGCAATGCTTTCGTTGGTCATATGGTGATTTAAAATGATTAGTTAGAAGATGTTATTCAGATTTGGCCTTATTTGAAATATGTAAAAAGCGATAGATACGGTAGGGGAGCGAAGCTAAAGCTTATGTATGCAAATAAAAAATCCCCGCAACTTGTGCGGGGATGAAAGATTAATTGTACTAAAAGCGATAGTGCTTTTATTTAGCCTTTTTTGCAGCGGCCTTTTTAGGAGCAGCTTTTTTAGGAGCGGCCTTCTTAGGTGCAGCCTTCTTAGGTGCGGCTTTCTTAGGAGCAGCTTTCTTAGGTGCGGCTTTTTTAGGAGCAGCCTTCTTAGGAGCGGCTTTTTTCGGAGCGGCTTTCTTAGGAGCAGCTTTCTTAGGAGCAGCCTTCTTAGGAGCGGCTTTCTTTGCAGCCTTCTTAGGCGCGGCTTTCTTTGCAGTTGCCATACTTGTACAATTTAATTGGTTAATAAGTCTTGTAAAATTAAATTTTTTTTAATAGCAACTGCATTTTTTTTGCACTTGTTTTCCACCAAACGAAAAAAGAGGTAGATAACTACCTCTTCAAAACAAATATTTTTCCTTAAAAAAATTATTCAGCTATTGGCAAAACAGAAACGAACGTTCTGTTTTCTCTACCCTTTTTAAACTCAACCAATCCATCGGTAAGTGCAAAAAGCGTAAAGTCTTTTCCAACACCAACATTTTTTCCGGGATGATAAACGGTGCCGCGTTGACGTACCAGAATGTTACCGGCAATTGCAGGCTGACCACCAAATATTTTAACGCCTAAACGCTTGCTTTGCGAATCGCGACCATTTTTTACGGAACCTTCCCCTTTTTTGTGAGCCATAACGTATAAGTTAAATTTTGTATCTGTAATCCTTCGTCAGAAAACGGACTCAGGCAATGCTTTCAATTTTAATTTGAGTGAAATGGGTGCGATGACCGATTTTTTTGCGGAAACCTTTACGACGCTTCATTTTGAAGGCTATCACTTTATCACCTTGCACCAATTCATTTACGATTTCTGCGTTAACGCTTGCAGTAACGTTTTCGCCAACCTGCAAGGTACCGTTGTTGTCGACCAACAGTACATCAGAAAAAGTTACCTTATCACCGGTTTTACCTTCAATCTGTGGTACAAAAAGTTGCTGTCCTTCGCTAACTTTAAATTGCTGTCCGGCTATTTTTACTACTGCAAACATGTTCATTCCTATTTTGGGGACGCAAAAGTAGGCATTTTTTCCTTTTATCAAACATTTTTTTGCTAAAAATATAGCGGGGGTAAAATGAAGGTAATTTTTAAGCCCTTATCTTGCCCCGGGGCAAATATATTTGCCTTCTTAATTTTACCATGAATATAAAGTCCTTGCTTGCCCGTCCGTTTGCCGGTTACATTGCCCGGCAAATCCGAAAAGGTATGGAGTCCGCTGTTGCTGATCAGGATTCAATTTTCAGGAATCTTACGACCGTGGGCAAAAAAACCGTTTTCGGGAAAGACCATGGGTTTGCCGATATCAAGACTTATGACGATTTTAAAAAAGCCGTGCCCATCAGGGATTATGAGGCACTAAAGCCTTACATCGAACAAATAAAACAGGGCAAGCATAATGTACTCTGGAAGGGTAAACCTATTTATTTTGCTAAAACGAGCGGCACAACAAGCGGGGTTAAGTACATTCCTATTACCAAAGATTCTATTCCGAACCACATCAATTCTGCCCGCAATGCCCTTGCCTGTTATATGGTAGAAACCGGAAATTATGGTTTCCCTTCCGGAAAAGTGATTTTTCTGAGCGGAAGTCCTGAATTGGAAAGGATAGCCGACATCCCCACCGGAAGGTTAAGCGGCATAGTGAACCACCATGTTCCTCAATATTTAAGAACCAATCAGTTACCATCCTATGAAACCAATTGCATAGAGGATTGGGAATCCAAACTTGATAGAATAGTTGCTGAGACCATTCAGCAAAATATGACACTCATCAGTGGTATTCCACCCTGGATGCAGATGTATTTTGACCGCCTGACAGAAAAATCGGGCAAAAAGGTAGGTGAATTGTTCCCCAATTTTAATGTGCTGGTACATGGTGGGGTAAATTTTGAACCTTACCGGCAAAGGCTTTTTGATGCCATCGGGAGAAAGGTGGATACCATTGAAACTTTTCCTGCGTCTGAAGGGTTTTTTGCTTTTCAGGATTCTCAAAGCGAGGAGGGGCTATTGCTGAATACCAACAGCGGTATTTTTTATGAGTTTGTGCCTGCCCATGAAATCGAATCTGAAAATCCTGCCCGTTTACCATTATCCGAAGTGAAAACGGGAGTAAATTATGCCTTAATCGTAAACAGTAATGCGGGTCTTTGGGGGTACAATATTGGCGACACGGTACGTTTTGTAAGCACAAATCCTTACCGTCTTGTCGTAACCGGAAGGACAAAACAATTTATTAGCGCTTTTGGGGAGCATGTTATTGCCGAAGAAGTTGAATATGCCATAACAGAAGCAGCAACACATCTGGAGGCAGGCATTGCCGAATTTAGTGTAGCGCCTTTTATTGCACCGGATGAGGGTCAGAGCTTTCATCAATGGTGGATCGAGTTCGACAAAATGCCCCATGATGTAAATGCATTTGCTGACAAAATAGATGAAGCATTAAGGCAGAAAAATGTATATTACGATGACCTGATAAGTGGGAATATACTCCGCAGGCTTCAAATTGTTCCGGTACGGCAGGGTGGCTTTATTGAATATTTAAAAAGTATCGGGAAATTAGGCGGCCAAAACAAAGTTCCGCGATTGAGCAACGACCGAAGGGTTGCAGAGGGACTTGAACCATATCGGTTGAATTGATTTTTTAATAATAGAAAGACGAGAATAATTGTGAAACGTATTGCAATATTTGGATCAACGGGCAGCATTGGCACACAGGCACTTGATGTGGTAAGGGCTAACCCTGAACGGTTTTCGGTGGAAGTATTGACTGCCCACAGCAACAGCGACCTGCTTATCAAGCAGGCATTGGAGTTTAAACCCAATGTGGTAGTGGTGGTTGAAGAAGCAAAATATTCTGTAGTAAAGGAAGCTTTACAAAAGGAAGATATTAAGGTTTTTGCAGGTGAGGAAGCGCTTGAACAGGCGGCCGGGATGGATACCTACGACATCATGCTTGCCGCTATTGTAGGCTATGCAGGTCTGAAACCTACCCTGAAAGCTATTGAGTGCGGAAAAGTTATTGCGCTTGCCAACAAGGAAACGCTCGTGGTAGCCGGCGATATTATGGTAAAAAAGGCAAGACAAACCGGGTCGGCCCTGATTCCTGTTGACAGTGAACACAGTGCTATCTTTCAGTGCCTTGTAGGCGAAATGCGCAACCCCATTGAAAAGATCATTCTGACCGCAAGCGGCGGGCCTTTCAGAGGAAAAAAGCCAAATTTCCTGGTTAATGTAAAGCGTGACCATGCCCTGCAGCATCCTAACTGGAGCATGGGTGCCAAAATAACCATTGATAGTGCAACCCTGATGAATAAGGGACTTGAAATGATAGAGGCGAAATGGCTTTTTGGCCTGAAACCGGAACAGGTTCAGGTGGTCATTCATCCTCAAAGCATAATCCACAGCATGGTTCAGTTTGAGGATGGCAGCATCAAGGCGCAAATGGGTTTGCCCGACATGAAACTTCCTATTCAGTATGCCCTCGGATTCCCTCAAAGGATCAAAAACAGCTTTCCACGTTTCGATTTCAGAAAATTTGATACGCTCAGTTTTGAAGAGCCGGATACACGTACTTTCAGAAACCTGGCCCTGGCCATTGAAGCATTAAACAGGGGAGGGAACCTGCCATGTGTGATGAATGCTGCCAATGAAATAGCCGTTTGGGCATTTTTAAGGAACAGGATAGGCTTTCTGGATATGATGGTGGTCGTGGAAAAGGCTATGCAAAAAGTTCCGTTTATTCAGGAACCAACGCTGGAAGACTACTTTAACAGCGATGCAGAATCAAGGGAGTTTGCTGCAGAACTGGTTAAATTATAGGGTTTGGCAGATATTTCCGGAAAAATCGGGGATACCGGGTGCTTAAAATTTCCATTTATCCTCTTTTGATAGGGCAATTAGTAAGCATCCGACACTTCCTATTATTGAGCCAAATTCATCCACTAGTAGGTGATCTGCAGACTGCATGTTCTCTGAAAAATATCGCAAGGCACTTCTAAGTTGTTCCGCCGTTTCGATAAATGTATGTTGGTTTTTGGATAACTCTTTATTTGAGAGCTTTTTACATTTCTTGGCTATTGCCAATAGCTGTTGAGCCATAGTTTTATAGGGTAATGCTA
>JALOMX010000403.1 GCA_025455245.1 Chitinophagaceae bacterium | reverse complement strand
ACAAAAAAACAGGTTTCATGCTGTTGAAATTTGACATTGACGGTACCGTGGATGTAGTTTGTGACCGTTGTGGTAACATGCTCCCCATGCAACTTTGGGACGAATTTAAACTGGTAATAAAACTTGTGGAAAACCCTGATGAAATGAACAATCAGGAAGATGACCCCGATGTTTATTATATCAGCCGGACCGAAAGTCACCTGCACATTTCAGATTGGATCTATGAGTTTATCAATCTCAGTCTTCCCATGACAAGAATGTGCAGTGAAGAACAGATGGGCGGGCCGTATTGCAATAAAGAGGTATTGGAGCAACTGAAAAAAATGCAACCGGAAGAACATAATGCTTCGGCTTTATGGAAGGGTCTTGAGCAATTCAAAGAAAAGAAGGTAAAAAAAGGAAAACAGTAATCGATTATTTGATAATTTTTTAAAAGTACAGATATGCCAAATCCAAAGCGTCGCCACAGTCAGCAAAGAAGCGCCAAGCGCCGTACGCATTATAAAGCCGAAGCCGCTACCATTAGTGTAGATAGCGCTACCGGCGAAATGCATGTACGTCACCGTGCACATGTAAGCGAAGGTAAACTTTACTACAAAGGACAGGTTGTTGCAGAAAAAGCGCCTATCCGCTAGTTTCAAAATATTTAATACCTATTTAAGGTGGCATCTTTTTAAAAGGTGCCACCTTTTTATTACTTTGCCCGTCCATGAAAATTGCTATTGACATGATGGGGGGCGACTATGCCCCCGCAGAAGCCGTGAAAGGTATAAAAAGCCTTGAAGCAGAAGGACATCAAGGACTGCACCTGTTATTGCTTGGTAATGAGGTGGAGGTATCCCCGCTTGTAAAGGAGGCTGAAATTAACGAAAGCCTGTATACCATTGTACATTGCCCCGAAGTGATAGGTTACCATGACCATCCGGTAAAGGCTTTAAAGGAGAAACTCCATTCATCCATAGCCGTTGGGTTTGGATTGCTTGCAAGGCAAAAGGCAGATGCATTCATTTCTGCCGGAAACACAGGCGCAATGCTTGTAGGCAGTATGTTTTCACTGAAGCAGATTGAAGGTCTGTTGAGGCCAACCATTGCAACCCTGATTCCAAGAGAAAATAACAAGGCAGGGCTTTTGCTTGATGTTGGTATAAACAGCGATTGCAAACCTGAACAACTGAACCAGTTTGCGGCCATTGGTGCCGCTTATGCAGGCATTATTCTTGGGGTAAATGATCCGAAAGTTGGTCTGCTGAATATCGGTGAAGAAGAAGGGAAAGGAAATATTCTTGCCCAAAACACCTTCCCGCTGCTCAAGGAAAATCCGAATATTCACTTTATTGGAAATGTAGAAGGGAGAGATATTCTGGAAGACAAAGCGGATGTAATTGTTTGTGATGGTTTTACCGGAAATGTTTTGCTCAAGCTATTGGAAAGTGTTTATCCGATTACCAAACGGCAGGGAATCGAACATCCCTATTTCGACCGTTTCCATTTTGAACAGTATGGCGGCACCCCTGTGCTTGGCGTGGAAAAACCTGTGATTATAGGACATGGTGTTTCAGGTTCCGAAGCCTTTAAAAACATGATCTTGCTCGCCGAAAAAATGATTGTAACCGACTTTATCGGTCAGCTAAAGGCCAGATTATAAGGCGACCGCTAAATAACTCCGGATAATCTCAGGATAATCAGGACAAGGGTTAAAATAGCCAATATTAATGAAGGAATCCACCATTTATCGGATGGTAAATCTTCTGCTTCCTTCAATGCTTCCTGCATTTCAAAAGTGTTCGTTTCCTTATCGCCTACAATCATTTGGTGTACAGCACCGGTATGAATAGCCCGCTTTGCTTCGATAGGTGTCAAATAGTTATCAAGGCCTTCTTCCGGTACAAATCCAAGACTTTCCTTGTTGAGAGGCACAAGTTTGCCAACGCCCGGCCAAATCCATTCGCCCCGGGTTGCAATGGTATTACGAAGGCTGTTGCCAAATGAATGCATGGCTTCATAACTTTCTTCTTCAGTCCATTGATTCATCCTGCCAAGAAAAGCCATGAGCGGCTGTGGCGAATCCATTTCTCCTTCCCCCTGCGGAATCCATTGAAAAGAAAAACCGGGTGGCAACATCAATTGTTGACCGGCATCGTATCGTGCAGGATTATAAACAGCTTTCAACTCCCCGATTCCGGGCAAAACGATTTGCCTGTTTTGAGAAAAATAATGCGTTAATGCCTCTAGCATGGCTGCAATATAAAACGAAACCTGTCAGAATGTAAAAATTACCCCGCCTAAGGCCTGAAATCCAAGTACAGGGTATTGATTCCAACGTTGATATTCATTGTTGAAAATGTTATTGAATTGCAGCCACAACTGCACCCTTTTGGTCAGATCAAATTCACCACCCAGATTCAGGTCGATGCCTGCCTTCCCTTTTTCGGTTCCAGCCTTGGTTTGTGTCCATGGGGCCGAAAACATATAAAAATCGACTTTGGTAGTTAGTTTGTCAAGCAATTTTGCGCTGAAGGATGAATTAAATTCGAGGGGT
>JALOMX010000402.1 GCA_025455245.1 Chitinophagaceae bacterium | reverse complement strand
AAATGTTTTTTTATTGATGCAACCACTTTCACAAGAGGCGGTCAAAACTGTTTTCACTTTCTTTTCCCTTTAAAAAAATCCTTCATCAATTGCTGTCCCTCTTCTGCAAGCAAGCCCTGTTCCACTTCGGTTTTTGGGTGAAAGGGTGATTGACTGCCGTAAAACCGCCGGTAGCCGTGCTTTTCATCAGCACCTCCAATAACAATCCGCCCTATTTTGCTCCAATACAATGCCCCCGCACACATATGGCAGGGTTCGAGCGAAACATATAAGGTGGCATCGGGGGGCAGGTATTTTGCACCTAAGTAGTTGAACGCTGCAGTCAGGGCAATAATTTCCGCATGGGCCGTTACATCTTTTAATCTTTCGGTTTGGTTGTGCCCGCGACCAATCACCTGATTGTTTTGCACCACCACGGCCCCTACCGGTATTTCTCCTTCTTCAAATGCAAGTCGGGCTTCCTGCAGCGCCTTCTGCATCCATTTTTCATCTTCTGCCGTAAAATCAAATCCCATCAGTCCACAAAGTAATGTTCACGCACTTCATTTTCCACACGTACCTTGGTTTTACCATGCCTGATGGGTTTGCCATTTTCGTTTACACTGGCAAAAACCATCCGGTCGATACTGAGTACGGGCTTATGGTTCATCAGGTTACGAACCTCGCACCTTACAGTAAGCGTACTTGCACCAAAATCGGTAGCAATAATGCCTATTTCCACAATATCACCGATACGGGGGGCACTGATAAAATTGATCTCTGAAATATACTTTGTTACTACCCTCGGGGTTTCCAGTTGGACAATTGCATAAATAACGGCTTCTTCGTCTATCCATTGTAAAAGCCGGCCCCCGAAAAGGCTGTTGTTGGGATTTAAATCTTCCGGTTTTACCCATTTACGGGTATGAAATAGCATTTCCATACAGTGAATCATCTTTTGAGGTCAGAAAGGTACGAAGAATGATTATTTTCGTTGCACAAGATTTTGCCTTATGAGTGTTTTAGTGGCTTCAGATACGCTTTCGCTTAGTTTAAATCAGTTGCAGATTGACCAACTTGTCGTTTCACAGCAGCAGTTTTTCAATTCGGGTGTTACCCGTTCTTATGCTTTCAGAAAAGCACAGCTCAATGTATTGAAAAAGGCTATTCAACGAAGGGAAAAAGATATTATTCATGCATTGCATCAGGACCTCAGGAAAAACGAATTTGAAGCGTATGGAACGGAGATCGGTTTTATATACACCGATATACGGCATACACTCAATCACCTGCACCAATGGATGCAAACAAAAAGGGTGGCCACACCCATCATGTTTTGGCCGGGTAGCAGCCGTATTGTGCATGACCCGCTTGGAACCGTACTCATCATCAGCCCATGGAATTATCCTTTTCAGCTGCTGATCGCTCCGTTGATAGCAGCTATAGCCGGTGGTAACACGGCCATACTAAAACCAAGTGAACTTGCACCGGCCACGGAAGCTGTGTTAAGCGCCTTGATAGAAGAAACATTTGAACCGGAGTATATTGCCATCATCAAAGGCCCCGGGCAATTGCTTGGGCCACAATTAATAGAGCGTCACCACCTTGACCATATTTTTTATACCGGCAGCACACAGGTGGGTCGCATCATTATGCAGCATGCCGCGCGTCAACTTACCCCCGTTACCCTTGAGCTTGGCGGGAAAAGTCCCTGTATCGTAGATGAAACGGCTGATATAGTATGGGCTGCCAAAAAAATTGCCTGGGGTAAATTTATCAATGCGGGGCAAACCTGCGTAGCGCCGGACTATGTGCTTGTACATGAAAACGTAAAGGACAAACTGGTGGAGGCTATTAAGCATCAGTTACAAAAAATGTATGGCAATGATGCTCAGAAAAGCCCGGACTATCCACGTATTATTAATCAAAGACGATTGAATACGCTTGCCGGTTACCTTGATGAGCAAGTGGTTGTAATATGCGGAGGAAAAACAGATGCCGCCGATCTGTATATGGAGCCCACCCTTGTAGAGGTAAACGAAGCGGAACATCCGCTTTGGCATGATGAAATTTTCGGCCCCATCCTGTTGATCCGATCGTATAAAACTGCAGATGAACTTTTCGAAGTTATCAACGTCAATCCTTATCCGCTGGCTTTTTACCTGTTTACCAAAAACAGGCATTTCGAAAGGGAGCTGACCGAAAAGATCCGTTTTGGCGGTGGTTGCATCAACAATACGCTTGTTCACCTTGGCAATCCTGATTTACCCTTTGGTGGCACAGGTTACAGCGGTATGGGTCAGTACCATGGATACGAAGGCTTCCGCACATTTACAAGGCCCAAAAGCATTATGAAGACATCTACATGGATAGATGCACCGTTGTGGTACCCTCCGGTAAAAAGCTGGTATGTAAATGTGTTGAAAAAACTGATGAAATAAACATATCTTTATATTAATAGAATTTACACTGCATACTGTAAACTGCCAACTGTAAACTGCCAACTGAACTATGTACGCCAATATTTTTACCGACATCAACTATGCGGAAATAGTAAACCGCCTGAAAAAATTAAATGCCGACGCAGAGCGCAAATGGGGCACCATGACACCTGCAGAAATGATCAGGCATTGCCGTGCGCAGATTGATTTTATCCTCAATCCATCACCCGATGTAAAAATCTATCCAACCATGTTCAGGTTTTCACCTGTACGGTGGCTGGCACTGTATGGAATACCCTGGCCAAAGAACAGCAAAACAGCGCCTGAATTAGATGTAACAAAAAAATTGACCGATACCACTGATTTTGATAATGAGAAGCAATTGATCCTGCAGGGTTTACATAA
>JALOMX010000401.1 GCA_025455245.1 Chitinophagaceae bacterium | reverse complement strand
CCAATGCATCCTTCCGAAAGGTTAGTGCCGGCGACTCAACCGCCGTGTATGCCTATGTGCGCGAAAAGGGTAATTACAAAGTGCTGGTGGTTCTTAACCTCTCCGCAAAAGAGCAAAACATTAAGATTACGGATGCAACCCTTGGCGGACAGCCGTTGAATGTATTTATGGGCAGTAAGGAGGATATTTTGAATAAGGACTGGAAAATGGAACCCTGGGGATATGCGGTGTATGCATATTGAATAATTGCCTGATTAATCTAAATGACCGGTGGTGGAAGCCCCGGTCATTTAACTTTTTTAACCAAACCTTTTTTCGGCTTGGGTGTCTAATGGGTGTTAAAAATCTGCTATCGTTTCCGGATTTAGAGGAATTTGAATGGTTTTAATAGCTTGATTTAATAGCCTAAAGCGTCTGAATCTGACATTGCGTTGCGCAATTTTTTGTTTTCGGGCTTATTTAATTGATTATGAGACTTTTTTACATTTTACTTTTCACACTGACTACCTCTGCACTTTTTGCTCAAAATGCTGATCAGGGAATCATTTCAGGTACTGTTTTATCTGCCGGAAATAAAAAACCGATTATTGCCGCCACCATCGAAGTTTTAGATGCAGAGGGCAAGCAGGTCGATGCCGCCCTCTCTGATGATGATGGGAACTTTTTGATTGATAAACTAAAAAAAGCAAATAACCTTCAGCTAAATGTGAGCGTTTTAGGGTATAAAAATTATTCGGTAAAAGTCGATTGGAAAAAGGCCGGTACCAATGGAATCCTGGCCCTCGGGAAAATAATACTGACTGAAGAGATCAACGCGTTGGAAAATGTGGTGGTAACCGGCAGGCGTAAAGCCTTCGAAATGAAAATGGACCGCCGTGTTTTTAACCCCGATGCACAAATCACTGCGAAGGGAGGAACGGCGGTTGATGTATTAAAAAATGTACCATCTCTTTCTGTGGATGCACAGGGTGGTGTTGAATTGCGGGGAAGTTCTCCGCAGATTTTTGTGGATGGCCGCCCCACCATTTTAACCCTTGAGCAAATTGCCGCTGATGATATTGAAAAAATCGAGGTGATCACCAATCCTTCATCCAAATACGATGCAGGCACATCGGGCGGCATCCTCAATATTGTTTTAAAAAAGAACAAAGCCCGCGGATTGAATGGAAATATGTCGGCGGGCCTTGGTTATCCCGATATTCTTACCGGTTATGTTGGCATCAATCTTCGTCAGAAAAAACTCAACTATTTTGTTACCGGAAACTATAACCAATCGGGTGGAATTGCAAATGGAGAAGCAGACCGCACCAATCTGGAAAACGGAATCCCGGTGGGAGGATTTTACCAGAACTCGAAAAATGACCGCTTGCGCAAAAATGCGAGTGCCCGTATAGGAGTTGACTACTTTTTTGACAACAACAATACATTTACCGTATCCTATGGATTCAGCGGCGGAGACGGCAATAGTGTAGGTACACAGGAACAGGTTTATTTTAAAGCCAACGGCGATGTGGAAGGGACCGGCGACAGGGACGAAATGTATAACTGGAACTGGAATAATACCTCTACCCAATTTTTGTACAAAAGGACATTTAAGAAATCCGGACAGGAACTTACTGCCGACCTTACCTATAATCAGGCAAGTAATACCAACAACTCTTCATTTGTAAATAACCTGTATAGCGGAAATGCTTTAACCCAAACGAACCGGGTAAGAAACGATGGTGGTTCAAACAGCGATCAGATTACCGCGCAGATTGATTACGTAAACCCCATTGGTGAAGAAGGAAAATTTGAAGCAGGACTTCGCCATTTTGCCAATGATTATACCAGCTTTTTCAATGCCTTTAGTGTAGATAACGGAAACGAAAGCAAATTGCCTTTCAGCAACAATATTGAATACCGGGAAAGCATAAGTGCTGCCTATGCCAATTATGGCAATAAGATTAAAAAATGGGGCTTTTCATATCAGGCAGGGCTAAGGATTGAGTACAGTGAGTTTAACGGCATTTTGCTTGACAGCAATAAGTCCTTTGGTTATAAATGGCCCGATGAAATCGGTGACTTTGCAAAATCTTTATTTCCGAGCCTTTACCTTACAAAAGACCTTTCGGAAAACACACAACTGCAACTGAACTATGCACGCAGGATACGCAGGCCTAATTTCTGGCAACTGAATCCTTTTGTTGATATTTCTGACCCCCTCAACATCAGGCAGGGAAATATTAACCTGCTACCTGAAACGGTTCATTCATTTGAACTGAACTACAACAAAACCTATGATAAGGGCAACTTTATGGTATCGGCATTTTTCCGGAACAACCTTGATGATATCACCCGTTACAGCGATACCATTACACAGGAATCTTGAACTGAACCTGCAACATAAATTCAGTGAGCAATTCGACATCATGCCAAGCGCCAATGTGCAGTACCGGCGTGTAAAGGCGCAGGTTGGCAACCTCAACCTGGACAATGATGGATTTAACTGGGAAACCCAACTTACAGCCAACTACCGGGTGAAGAGTAAAGCAAAGTGGCTGGATAAGCTGGCATACCAACTTACCGGTGAATACGAATCGCCTGAGGTGATACCGCAGGGCCGCACTATTGCCGAATGGCGGGTGGATATGGCGCTGCGCAAAGATTTTTTGAAAAACAACAAGGCTTCATTAGTGTTTTCAGTGGATGATGTATTCAATAGTCGCCGTTGGGGCAACACCCTTGAAACACCCCGCTTTATACAGGAAAGCTACAGCCGCTGGAATGTACGTAGCTTCCGTCTAACCTTCAGCTTACGCTTTGGTGGCAGCGATTTTCAGTTGATGAACAAGCGGAAAGGCGGTGGTGATGAAGGTGAAGGCGGCGGTGAAGGCAGTTAATTTTTCTTGAGTACAACCGCACTGAGTGCACCAACTTTTACTGATTTTCCATCATGCTGTTTGTTTTCCAGGAGGTCTGTAAATTTCCCGCTTTCGGGAAGTTCAACTGAACATTCACTGCCTTCAAGATTAAACAATACAAGTACTTCATTCTTACCATCAAAACGCCTGTAGCCAAGCCTTTGCCCCTCGGTTA
>JALOMX010000400.1 GCA_025455245.1 Chitinophagaceae bacterium | reverse complement strand
CCGGAATGGGGTGAAAATGGAATTGGCTGGGTGAAATATGGCGACTTTAAGGAATTCACCCGCGAAGCATATGGCATAGATCCTCTGCCGGCAAAAGGTGCGGAAAAAATACCATTTGATGTAGAAATCGGACTTGTACGCATTGACGACAAGGCGAAGCCCGTTGCCTATATTCCCATCAGGGCGGCAGGCACCAACACTTTTTCAACCACAGCCGCTGTTGCAAAAGGAACAAGGTTTAAAATTGAAGTAAAAAATGCCACACCTTGCTATGTGTATGTTTTTGGGAGAGAAACTGATGGACGAAGCTATACCTTGTTTCCTTATCCCACCCAAGCCGACCCGACAAAAACCGCGTATACTCCTTACTGCGGCATTACCGGATATCGTATGTTTCCCAAGGATAAAAGCATGATGCCCGATGAGGTAGGGAATAAGGATTATATGTCGGTAGTTGTTAGCAGCAAGGAACTGGACTGGTATCAGCTTAATCAAAAAATTGATGCCGGCAAATCCACGACTTATACATCTGCAGTCAGCTCAGCTATTGCAAACTTTGGAACGCCGGGACGCATGCAGGTAAGCAGTACGGGAAAAGGTAATATGAAATTCACGGCACCCGCAGGAGACAATGGGATTGCATGGGCGGTAGTGGAAGTTGTCAAATAACAATTTCCAAATTTTGAATTTCCAAATTCCAAAATCCTCCCACGAAATCGTCTTAGTATTTTGGAATTTGTGATTTGTTATTTTGGAATATCATAAAGTATTTATGTCTTTCAAATCATTTCAATCTCTTGCGTCAAGCCGGCTCCGTTTTGGCTTTTTTATGTTTTTAAAATTGCCGGCTGCTTTTTTTAGCGGGGTTCGTTTAAGGCGCATCAATGAAAGTGAAGCAGTGGTTAGTGTGCCTTTTAAATGGTTCAGTCAGAATCCTTTTCGCAGCACCTATTTTGCTTGTCAGGCCATGGCGGCGGAAATGAGTACAGGCGTACTTGCGCTTGGGCATATTTACAAACGAAAGCCTGCTGTAAGCATGCTTGTAACAAACCTTAGGGCTACCTATTTGAAAAAGGCAACATCAAGAACCTTTTTTACCTGCAAACAGGGTGAAGAAATCCGAAGCTCTATAGAAAAGGCCATCCAAACAGGAGAAGGGCAAACCATTGAAGTTACTTCTACAGGTCGGAATAAAGGCGGAGATATTATCAGTGAATTTGTAATAACCTGGAGTTTTAAAATGAAGGAAATTTGAAAAACCCTGTTTCATCTTAGGATGCATTATCCTTTACAGGAATTCCTCATGGAAAGGCCAATCCTTACATTTAGCTATTATTTAACCAAAAATTAGGGGTTTACACTCAATTTCTTTTCGGGTGGTACTGCTCACAGCTAAAACATAGCTTAATTCTATTTTCACCGCCTGAAAATTATACCTTGGTTGGCGCAATACCCAACCGGGAAAATTGACTTGAAAATCACCATTTTTTCGATTAACCATAATAGCAACCATTCATGAGAAGACTATTTACAACGGGAATTAGCAGAACACTCCTGTTTTTGGCAATGTTCCTGTCAGGTATCGCAGGTCGGGTATTCGCCCAGGATATAACCATTGGTACCGGAACGACCGGAAATACCTCCAATCAGTACCCGTGTCCGCTGCCCGATGCTTTCGAAGGCCACCGGGCGCAGTACCTGTTTCGTGCATCAGAATTAACTGCAGCCGGCATGTCCGCAGGTGTAATTTCAGCCATTAAATTCAATGTTACTGCATTGAATAATGCAGGTGTGCTGGAAAACTTTTCCATTAAAATCGGTGCCACGGATGTTAACGCATTAAGTTCCACGGCATGGGACAATTTTAAGGGTGCCCCTGTTTCCACGGCCACTGCCAATTACCAGCCGGTTTTGGGTGTGAATGCCTTTACCCTGCCTGCCCCTTTCTTCTGGAATGGTACGGATAATGTAATGGTGGAAATATGCGGTGGCAATGGAACACCAGGTGTTACTGCCAATACTTTTAACCCTACCATTAACTGGACTACCGGACTTCCGTTTAATGCAACACATGGCTACAGAGCCAATGATGTTTTCGGTTGCGGAAACCCT
The DNA here is from genome assembly GCA_025455245.1 of Chitinophagaceae bacterium. Classification (GTDB taxonomy): domain Bacteria; phylum Bacteroidota; class Bacteroidia; order Chitinophagales; family Chitinophagaceae; genus Phnomibacter. Next base: position 438 of record JALOMX010000400.1, on the reverse strand, counting down.
ACCGCTACCAATGCTACAACGCAAACCACCCGCCCTAATTTTACGTTCACATGGGCTACAGCACAGGCCTGCGCGGGTACGCCCGATGCCGGAACCGTTGTTTCTTCCTCTTCTTTAACCTGTGGAACGACTTCTTTTATATTGAGTCTGACCGGTAATTCACTTGCTACCGGCATCAGCTACCAATGGCAATCCTCGCCCAACAATACTACCTGGACAGATATCAGCGGGGCAACCACACCCGGTATCGAGATCAAACAATTGGCCAACACATACTACCGTGCAATTGTTAAGTGCGATAATTCAGGTCTGAGTAGTACCACTCCTTCCATATTGGTAAATGCTACACCTTTAGTATCCGGCAATTTCACCATTGATAACTCATTGGCTGCATCTACCGCTACCGAGTTTAAAACATTTGCCGAGGCCTATGAGAAA
>JALOMX010000082.1 GCA_025455245.1 Chitinophagaceae bacterium | reverse complement strand
AAACCACACAATCATTGCCTTTTTTTTATTGCTTTCGGCAGGCGCACAGGCGCAATTTTTAAAATTTGGATTGAAAGGAGGCGCCAACCTTGTCAAAATATCGGGGATGTCGTTTCAGGATGGTTATGATCTTGGTTATTATGCAGGCATATTTACCGAAATGAAACTTGGCGACAAATGGTACCTGCAACCCGAGGTTCAGTTTGGTGAAACATCCCTCACTTTTTCTGAAGATTTCAAAGACATTTATGAAAATATCCTTGACCTTGACCGCTTATCGGACATAAAGCTACAGCGGCTGAATATTCCCATCACACTGAATTACAAAATTGCCAATATACTCGCATTATCGGCAGGCCCTCAGTTTTCCATTATAACCGACAGGCAGCGTTCACTATTGCAAAATGCGGGGGATGCTTTTTCCGATGGAGATATCGGGCTGATTGCCGGCGCCAACTTTATGTTGGGAAAATTCAGGGTAAACGGGCGGTATATCTGGGGGCTAAAGGATATGAACAATATTGATGGACAGGATGCCTGGAAATCGCAGACCGCCCAATTGGGTGTAGGCTTCGTTTTTTAAGCAAATTCCAATGATTTTAAAAGGTGTCGTGGCAGAAGCGGCGCCTTTTTTGCGTCAATACGTCAAGCCCGGGTGGCTGGCATTAATATTGGTATTTAACCCTTACTGCACATTTGTGTACATTGGCCGCCTTATGCTGTCAATTTGACCTGATTATAAAAGAATATGATGAATAATTTGTTTTTTGGAACGGACGAAGATGTTGACTTTATGCCCATAATCCCTTTAACCGAGGGCGAAAATGAACAGGATAAAAATACAAACTATCCCAGCGAAATTCCGGTACTGCCATTGAGAAATACCGTTTTGTTTCCCGGTGTGGTCATACCCATCACCGTTGGTCGCGATAAGAGCATTAAAGCGGTAAATGATGCCTGGAAAAATGATAAACTGGTTGCAGTGTTATCTCAGCGCGACAGCAATGTGGAAGAACCCGGACCGGCAGACCTTGTGGAGGTTGGAACGGTTGCAAGGATTATCAAGCTGATAAAAATGCCCGATGGCGGAACAACCGTTATCATGCAGGGCAAAAAAAGATTCAGGCTTACCCAAATGATCTCCGAAGATCCTTATTTCCGGGGGATGATAGAATACCTGCCTGAAGGGCCGGTACCCGAAGATGAAAATTTTAATGCACAGATAGGGAGTATCAAAGAGCTTGCTACCCAAATCATTCAGCTATCGCCAAACATTCCTTCTGAAGCGGCCATTATCCTGAAAAATATTGAACAGCCATCTTTCCTGATCCACTTTGTGGCAGGCAATATGAATACCGATGTTAAGGAAAAGCAGGCCATCCTCGAAATGGATGATATTACCCAAAGGGCCGAGGAACTGATCCGGTTATTAAACCGTGAACTTCAATTTGCCCAATTAAAAGATCAGGTAACCAATAAAACCCGTACTGAGATAGACAAACAGCAACGGGAATATTTTTTACAACAGCAACTGAAAAGCATCCGCGAGGAACTCGGTACAGATAACGTAGCCGAAATTCATCAGATGCGCAAAAAGGCTGAAACAAAAAAATGGCCTGAATCGGCAAAGAATGCATTCAATCAGGGCATTGAAAAACTGGAAAGGATGCATCCGAGTACGCCTGATTACAGCGTGGTTTATAACCACCTCGACCTGCTGCTCGATTTACCATGGGATGACGTAACTGAGGATAAGTACGACCTGAAACATGCCCGGGAAGTATTGGATGCAGATCACTATGGCATGCATAAAATCAAGGAACGCATCCTTGAATACCTTGCCGTATTGAAGTTGAAAGGTGACATGAAAAGTCCGATCCTTTGCTTTGTAGGCCCTCCCGGTATCGGGAAAACTTCATTAGGTAAAAGCATTGCACATGCCATTGGCAGGAAATATGTCAGGCTGAGCCTTGGTGGTTTGCATGACGAAAGCGAGATACGAGGTCACCGCAAAACCTATATCGGCGCCATGCCGGGACGGATTTTGCAAAACCTGCGTAAGATAAAAAGCAGTAACCCGGTAATGATCCTCGATGAAATTGATAAAATCGGAAATGATTTCCGCGGTGATCCCTCAAGTGCATTACTGGAAGTGCTTGATCCCGAACAAAACAATACATTTTACGACAACTACCTGGAACTCGAATACGACCTGAGCAAGGTTTTGTTTATAGCAACGGCAAACAAACTGGATAGTATTCAGCCGGCCTTGCGCGATCGCCTCGAAATAATTGACCTGAGCGGATATGCCATTGAGGAAAAAGTTCAGATTGCCAAAAGACACCTTGTGCCCAAGCAAAAGGAAGCGCATGGCCTTTCGAAAGTAAATTTTAAAATGAGCGATCAGGTGATTGAAAAAATCATTGAAAGCTATACCCGTGAGAGCGGTGTCCGGGAACTTGATCGTCAGTTGGCAAGCATTATGCGTTTTCAGGCCAAGGAATACGCCACGAGGGGAAAGGTGAAGTCTATAGTTTCAAAGGAGGATGTTCAGAAAATCCTGGGCGTGCCCCGCTACAGCAACGACATTTATAAAACGGTTAATATGCCGGGTGTGGCCGTTGGTCTTGCCTGGACCTATGTAGGCGGCGATATCCTTTTCATAGAGGCGCTCCTGAGCGAAGGAAAAGGCGAACTAAAACTGACCGGTAACCTTGGAAATGTAATGAAGGAAAGCGCTACCACTGCGCTGACTTACCTGCAGGCCAATGCACACAGATACGGAGTTGAGCCCGAATGGTTTAGTAAATACAATATCCATGTGCATGTGCCGGAAGGGGCTGTTCCCAAAGACGGACCAAGCGCGGGTGTTACCATGCTCACGGCCCTTACATCGGCTTTTACCGGAAGAAAGGTAAAACCCTATGTTGCCATGACCGGCGAAATTACTTTGCGCGGGCAGGTGTTGCCCGTTGGGGGAATCAAGGAAAAAGTACTTGCTGCAAAAAGAGCAGGCCTGAAGGAAATAATCATGTGCTGGCAAAATGAAAAGGATGTTAATGAAATTGATCCGGGTTTTATTGAAGGCATGACCTTTCATTATGTTAAGACCATGCAGCAGGTGCTTGATATTGCCCTCCTGTAATTGTTAAGTTTTTTTTATGAAATTTCGTGAACAATCCATTTGAACCAGTGTTCTATTGTAGAATTTTTCATGTTGGTTGTTTTAAGGGTTAAGAATCCCTCCTGTTCCCAGGAGGGATTTCCTTTTAATACTGCCTGATTTTATTTGGCAGGGATTGCACTCAGGTATTCTATCTTAAGCCAGATATTTTAAATTCCAATAATCCATCTATGGCAACAGGCACCTTTTGTACATCTGTATAGTATTTTCCAGGCCAAAGTACAAGGCATCACAAATAAGGGCATGGCCAATCGAAACTTCATCAAGGTAGGGGATGTGCTTGCTGAACCATGACAGGTTGTGACGGTCGAGGTCGTGTCCGGCATTCAGGCCGAGGCCAAGCTCACGGGCTTTTTCGGCTGCTGCCATATAAGGTGCTATCGCTTCTTCTTTTTGGCCCGTTGCAAATTTTCTGGCATATTCTTCTGTATACAGTTCAATCCGGTCGGTTCCTGTGGTGGCGGCTCCTTCTACCATTTCCACCACCGGGTCAACAAAAATGGATACCCTTATACCGGCATTTTTAAAAACGGCAATGGTATCTTTTAAATACTGCTGATGTTCGATGGTATTCCACCCGTGGTCGCTTGTTAATTGTCCTTCTGCATCCGGTACAAGGGTTACCTGATGAGGTTTTACCTCAAGCACAAGATCGATAAACTTCTGTTCGCGGCAGTTGCCTTCAATATTAAATTCTGTGGTAATGATGGGTTTGATGGCACGAACATCGGCGTAACGGATATGCCGCTCATCAGGCCGCGGGTGAACGGTTACACCATCGGCCCCAAATATCTGAACGTCCATAGCTGTTTTTTTTACATCGGGGTTGTTGCCGCCACGGCTGTTCCTCAGCGTAGCTATTTTATTTATGTTTACAGAAAGCTTTGTCATCTGAAATTTTTTTTAAAAGGAAACCTTGTTTCTCCTGAACAGGCAAAACTAATGCGGTTGTTCCTACTGATCATGAAAAAGGCCGGAATGTCCGGCCAATCGTTCAGAATTCTTTGACATTTATTTTTTTCAATGCTTACCAAACCTGTAGGTATAGGTTAGGTTGAACTGCAGCACCCTGAGCGGATGATTATACAGTTCGGCTACCGAATGTTCGTGCAACTGATTGGTCGTTACATTAATAAAGGTAACCATAAGGGGAGATTCTCCTGCAACTGTATTTTCAGGTTGTCCGTTGGTTTGCCCGTTATGGGTATGGTATAGTCTGTTCATATTGGCATATTCAAGCTGGCCCCCCATTACATATCGTGCACTCAATGCTAATCCGTGAATATCATTTTTGTCCTTCCCGAGTTCAAGATCAAAACCCAGTCCGGGTGACCAAAAAGCGGTTCCTGAACTCACAACATCTTTGCTTTCAAGGGCCCTGCAACCCAATGGATCGCGGGGGTCTTCAATAAAAAGGCTGCTGTACATCCCAAAATATCCTCCCTGGATTTCTATAAAAGGGGAAAGTTTGTTTCTCCACAACGGTTCATACCTTGCCGCAAGGGCCCCGTAGGCAAGGGAACTGGAAAGGGATGCTTCGGTGTTGGTTATGGTCCCGTCTTCAAAAACATATTGTTGGGGCTGCCGCTCCAAAGCATAGTTCCCTATCCCGATATCTGCACCCAGACTAAACCCTTCAATCGCTTTGAAGTACCGATGGTAGCCAAAATGGATTCCATGCCCCGAGTTCCATCCATTTTTCATGGTTGCCTGTGGTAATGAAAGCTGATAACCAAAAGTAACTTGATTCAGTTGCCCAAAAGAGGCAAGTGAAAATAAAAGAGCAATGAGAAAAGTGTAAAGTTTGTTCATATGCGTGGTTTTTAATGTACTGCCTTTGATTACAGTTTATCCCTGAAAAGCGGACCGGCTTCCCCAAATTGATTTTTGTATTGGGTGACTGCCCTGCATGAAATTTCCGGGTAATACATTTTCCCCTGACAAGGTTTTTTCTTTTTTTGTTGCACCCCAAAATGAAAAAAAAGGTTAATGTGATCAGGGGTGGAAAATGACCGAAGAAAAATAAATGTGGTCATGTCTTTCGGCTTTAATATTTTGGCAGATCAATTAATTGGATTGCTATGCCGGAAAACAAAAAGCATCAAGCTGCACGCCGTTCATTTTTAAAAAACGGACTGACCATTGCTACGGGGTTTTACATTTTACCGCGACATATTCTTGGAGGCAAGGGCTATGTTGCACCAAGCGATAAACTTCAGATTGCAGGTATAGGAGTGGGGGGCAAAGGTGAAAGCGATATCTGGAATTTTTATAAAAGTAACAAGGCAGAAATCGCATTCTTATGCGATGTAGATGAAAAGCGGTCAGCCAAAAGCCGGGAGCGTTTTCCAAAAGCAAAGTTTTATCACGACTACCGCGAATTATTGGAAAAGGAGCATAAGCACATAGATGCAGTATCGGTAAGCGGCCCTGACCATACCCATGCCATTCAGGCGCTTGCCGCCATGCAGTTGGGCAAGCATGTATATGTGCAGAAACCGCTTACCCATACCATTTATGAGGCACGCATCTTAACGGAAGCCGCGGAAAAGTACAAAGTGGTTACCCAAATGGGGAATCAGGGGGCAAGCGGTGAAGGTGTGCGACAGATGCAGGAATGGTACGATGCCGGAATTATCGGCGATGTGCATACGGTTTACGTTTTTACCGACAGACCCGTTTGGCCGCAGGGTATTCCATGGCCCGGGCAAAAAGCTGCGGTGCCCGATACACTCAAGTGGGATTTGTGGCTTGGGCCCGCAGCCAAACGTGATTACATTGATAAACTTGTTCCCTTTAACTGGCGTGGTTGGTGGGATTTCGGGACCGGTGCGCTTGGCGATATGGGCTGTCACCTGATGGAAGCCCCGTTCAAAATTCTTGGGCTTGGTTACCCAACGGAAGCTACCTGCAGTGTCGGTTCTGTTTATGTGGATGAATTTAAACGCGGGTATTTTCCGGAAAGCTGTCCTCCATCATCACATGTCATTCTTAAGTTTAAAGGCAAGCCGGGGAAACCCGACATAAAAATGGTATGGATGGATGGCGGTATTCAGCCCGAACGGCCTGAAGAACTTGGGCCGAATGATAAAATGGGTGATGGCGGAAACGGCATCATTATGGTTGGCACAAAAGGTAAAATGATGGGCGATGTGTACGGCGCCAATCCGCGGCTGTTGCCTAAGGACCTGATGCAAACCACAAACGTTCCGAAAAAACTGTTTCGTGTTCCCGGCAATGAAGAAGGACACTATGTACAATGGGTAGAAGCCTGCATAGCAGGATATGGCAGCGATGCATTTAAAAACCTGAGCGCACCTTTCAGCATATCGGGGCCGCTGACAGAAACTGTCCTGATGGGAAACCTTGCCATTCGCAGCTACGATATCCGGAAACCTTCTGCCAAAGATCCCAAATGGTATGATTATCCGGGCAGGTACATCAAACTGCTTTGGGATGGCCCGAATATGAAGGTTACGAATTTTGATGATGCGAATCAGTTTGTAACCAAATCGTACCGGCCGGGTTTTGAATTGAAACCATAGGGATAGCTGAGAATCATAATGAGCGGGTGGCAAAAACCATCCGCTCATTGTCATTAATATCGGTTACCAAAGTCGTGTCTTTGAAGATGCTTCCATTGAAAATTCCGAATACATCCTTCATATATGCCTGATGGCCTTCAAGGGCTGCCAACCCTCCCGGCTTCAGGTGGCCAATACAAAGTTTTGCAATGGCTTTATAAAATTTCAACGGGTCATTATCAGGGGTGAAAAGGGCGATATGGGGTTCCCATTCTGCAACATGGGCATCCAATACTTCTTTTTCGGAAAGGGGTATGTATGGCGGGTTTGATATGATAACATCGTATGCCTCAAGTTCCGGAAAGTTTTCTTCATCCAAAACATCGAGACAAATCAGGTTGATCCGGACCCCTGAGGCCGTAGCATTCTTTTCTGCAATGTTCAGGGCATCCCGGCTCACATCCATGGCTGAAACCGATGCCGTCGGAAGTAAAGCCGCAAGGCTGATGGCTATGCAGCCGCTACCGGTACCGATGTCGAGTATTTTAATTTCCTTTCCCGCATCTGTCATAGGCCTGATTTTTTCATGGGTATGCATAACCAATTCCTCTGTTTCCGGCCGGGGTATCAATACCTTTTCGTTAACGAAAAATTTTCGGTTTAGGAACCATGCTTCTTCAAGAACATACTGCACGGGACGGCCTTTCAGCAGTTCGGTTTCATATTGGTTAAATAATGTTTGCTGTTCCTCAGTCAACAGTTGGTGTTCAATTCCCGGTTGTTGGCCTTTGGCTTTGCCTGAAATCTTTTCCGTTACAAGTGCCGTTATGGCCTTTGCTTCCCCTGTATCATACTTTACCTGTAAATGGTCGATTAACTTCTTTTTTCTTTCTCCAAAGGTCATGCGGCAAAAGTATGGCTTGATGGTGAGCCTTACCTTTGCGCCCTGATTTTAATATGATTGTCCATACCGGATACATGCACCGCTGTCGGGGAGTGGCTATGTAGCGCCCAATCCGCTTGTGGGGTCAGTACTTGTGTACAACGACCGGATTATCGGGGAAGGGTGGCATGAAAAATTCGGAGAATCTCATGCCGAGGTGAATTGCCTTGAAAATGTAGCTGCATCCGACCGGCATCTGATTCCTGAATCTACCATTTATGTATCCCTTGAACCTTGTGCCCATTTCGGGAAAACGCCCCCCTGTGCCAACCGGATTGTGGCAGAAGGCATTAAAAAAGTGGTGGTGGGCATGCGCGACCCTTTTTCCCGGGTAAATGGTAAAGGAATAGCTATTTTGCAGGATGCAGGGATAGAGGTTGTAACCGGTGTGCTTGAGGATGAATGCCGATGGCAGAACAAGCGATTTTTAACCTTCCATGAAAAGAAGCGGCCATATCTGCACCTGAAATGGGCACAAACGGCCGACGGCTTTATGTCGGGGGAAAATCATAGTCGGTTGAAAATAAGCTCTCCCATTACGGACCGGCTTGTACATAAATGGCGCAGCGAAGAAGCAGCCATTATGGTTGGCAGCCAAACAGCTTTGCTTGATGATCCTCAACTGACCAACCGTTGGTGGACCGGGCCTCAACCGGTGCGTATAGTGGTTGACAGGGAATTAAGGCTTCCGGAAAGCTTAAAACTTTTTTCTGACAACGTGTTAACGCTGATTTTGAATGAAAAAAAAGAACTTCAGGAAGGTGCGGTCAGGTGGTTGAAAATGCCCCGGCTTTCGGCAGATGAGCCTGAATTAATAACAGAGGCTTTATATAAGCTCGGTATTCAAAGTGTGTTGATTGAGGGGGGAGCATCCTTATTGAATAGCTTTATCAATAAAGGGCTTTGGGATGAAGTACATATTATCACAAACAGGAATTTGATGGTACAAAATGGTTTGAGGGCGCCTTTGCTGAATGCAGGAATCATTTTTGAAGAAATAATATCAGGTGATGATAAAATAGTGGGAATAAAGAATAATGGACAGTTATAAAACCATTTTGAAAGAAGGACAGGCGGAGTATAAAGACCGTGGCAGCCGGTTTCTTGCCATTGCATTTCCGCTGGTCAGTACAGATGATTTTAAAAGCCGGCTAGCGGAAATAAAGAAGGAACATCCGAAAGCCAATCATCACTGTTTTGCTTACCGTTTGGGAACTGATGGAAACACATTCAGGGTAAGCGATGATGGTGAGCCTTCCGGTTCAGCGGGCAGGCCTATTCTCGGGCAGCTTGACAGTATGCAGATCACCAATACAGGGGTTGTGGTTGTTCGTTATTTTGGAGGTACCCTGCTTGGGGTGCCGGGACTGATAAATGCTTACAAAATGGCTACAGCCCTTGCTTTGCAAATGTGCCCTATCGTAGAAAAACCTGTTGAAATGCGTTATAGCGTCAGTTGTACGTACCACGACCTGAACGAAGTTATCAGGATCGTTAAGCTTTGTAACGGCCATGTTGAAAGCAATGATCAGGGACTTTTTTGCACGATTCAGATAGCCATTCCCAAAAACAGGAGCGAACAGGCTGTGGCCTTGTTGGGAAAACTTTATCAGGTAGAATGCAAGCCCTTGTAAGGTCATTTTTTTAACCGTTCAAGCGCCCTTCTTGCATCCGTCAGATTGCGGTCGAGGCTGTAAGCCCTTGCATAATGGTTAGCTGCTTTTTCTTTATTTCCAGATGCTTCCTCCGATTTGCCGAGCCAATACCATGCTTCCGCATTTCCCTTGTTCAGGTTGGTTAGCTGAAAAAAATTATCTGCTGCTTCCTTATATTTTTTTTCATCGTAAAAACTGTAACCGCGTTCCATCCATGCTTCTATGAAATTGTAGCGAAGCGCAATAGCACTGTCAAAATGCTTTCGGGCTACAGGATAATTCTGTTTGGTTGCGTAGAAAATTCCTTTGATGAAATTCGTACTTGCTTTTGTTTCGGGTGCCGGAAACATTTGTGCAATCTGATTGCTGATCTGCAAAGCAATAGAATCGCCCTTTTCGGCGTAAGTATTGGCAAGGTTCAACAGGATTTGTTCATCGTCCGGAAAAATGGAAAGGTATTGGCGGTAAGCGGAAACCGCAGAATCATAGCTTTTTGCCATGCGGTAAAGATCGCCTTTGGCAAGCAGCCAGCCGGCGGCAAATAGGGGTTCGTGTTTCATGGCAGAGTCGCACCAACGGGCAGCATCTGTCCA
>JALOMX010000399.1 GCA_025455245.1 Chitinophagaceae bacterium | reverse complement strand
GAAAAACTAAATCCAAATGAGGCGGTCAATATTCTGTTTCAGGTAATGGAAGGAACTACTGACCCGATAATTTCCAAACCACCTGAACATTTAAACTGGTCTTATTTAAGTAACAACAAATGGATTGAATTTGAATCGTCTGATTACAGTGACAATACTTTACAATTAGTTCAATCGGGTATTATTTCGTTTGCAATTCCTGATGAGGCAACAACGGCAAACACAATTTTACCAACCGGGTATATTTGGTTAAGAGCAGCGGTTACAGAATCTGCAGAAGCTGTTTGCGAAATAATCTCGGTTAATGCACAAGCTTCAGTGGCCACTTTTGTAAATAACGAAAATGCCGATGATTTTCTGGATACTGTATTACCTGCAGGAACAATTTCCAAATTAAAGATTCCGGATGCTGCCGTAAAAAAAGTGGAACAGCCTTATTCATCTTTTGGAGGAAGGCCAAAGGAAAACGAAGATCATTTTTACATCAGGGTAAGTGAACGGTTGCGCCACAAAGCACGTGCAATTACAGTTTGGGATTACGAACATTTGGTTCTTGAAGCTTTTCCGGAGATTTATAAAGTGAAATGCCTTAATCATACGCAGTTTGAAGATGGCTTTTACCACGAAGTAAAACCGGGACACGTCAGCATCATCACAATTCCCTCTCAGTTAAATCAAAATGACGCCAATCCCTTAAAACCATACACTCAACAGAGCACTTTAACCAAAATCGAAAACTATTTAAACAAACGCACTTCCTGTTTTGTGAATTTGCATGCCTGTCAACCTCAGTTTGAAGAAGTTCGGGTTAAGTTTTGGGTTAAGTTTTTTGATGAGTATAAGGACTTTACTTTTTACTCCGAAAAGTTGAAAGAGGAAATAACACAGTTCCTGTCGCCGTGGGCTTTTGGAAATAAGTCAAGCATTGATTTCGGTGGAAAAGTTTACAAATCGGTACTCATTAATTTTATTGAAGAAAGATATTATGTTGATTTTATAACCGATGTTTTTATGTATGTGAAAGTTGATGATACCACAGCAGAAAGTTCTGATTTGGATGAAATATCAGCTTCAACGGGCAGAAGTATTTTGGTTTCGGCTCCGGCATCAGGTCACGAAATCTATGAACTAAAAGTGGCGGGCATCAAAGCAAAAGAGATTTGCGTGGACAAAAAAAATTACGGAACTCATTTAATAATGCCTAAACATGGCTAAGAGTATTACTATACAAAAAAATCCTACGCTTGGTGACAGCAGCAATTACGAATTTCTGCGCAGGAAAGGAATGGAATACATTGAAAAACTTGGTAGCAGGTTATGGACAGATTACAACGTCCACGATCCGGGTATAACTATGTTGGAGGCTCTCGCTTATGCGCTTACCGATTTGGGTTTTCGAACATCGCTCGATATTAAAGATTTACTGGCTTTACCTGCTCCTGAAAAAGCAGATGCCAATGGACAATTCCCGGCTGATAAACGTCAGGCGTTTTATTCAGCCCGGAATATTTTGACGGTTAATCCCTGGACTGTTGACGATTTCCGTAAACTGTTAATCAATATTGATGGAATTAAAAATGGCTGGCTCAATTGCAAAAAGTGTGCTTGCGATGACATTTATTTTTATGCCAATTGTGTTAAAAGCATTTTACAATATGAACCAACGCAAAATAAAGTATTTGTAAAAGGACTTTATGATGTTTTGCTTGAATTCGAAGACGAAGAGAAAAGTGGGAACCTCAACAGTGGAAAAATTAAATACAAATTCAGCTTCCAGAATGGACTTCAGTTAGCCAGTGCAACCATCGAGATGCGGCTGCCGTCCTGGGCAAAGCTGGAAGCTGATAAAGCCAAATTCGAGAAATTCAGAGGTACAAAAAGTGAAATTACAGCTATTGACGTTCCGTTTATCTCGGGTTCTATACCCGTTATTGCCGATATTCCGGCCTCTCCTGAACAGGTGCTCGACAATGCCTTGCGTAAACCTGTTTTTGCGAATGTTGAAATCACTTTTAAACCTGACAGGAATAAAGTGAATACCGAAAAATTGATTTTTAATGACGTGCCCATAAATGTTTGGTTCAGGAATTCTGCGGAAAGAAGGGCGCTTGAGTTGAAAGATTTAAAAACTGCGATAATGGATAAAACGGCTGCCGGTATTTTCGCGAAATATCTGGAAAAGATAAAAAGAGCCGATGTGGTTATTGCAGAAACAGTGCAGGTACTTCACAATCACCGCAATTTGGCTGAAGATTACTGCACCATTAAAGCCGTTGAGGTTGAAGACATTGCCATTTGCAGCGATATAGAAGTTGAACCTTCGGCAGATATTGAGGCCATTCTGGCAGAAGCCTATTACCTCATTGACCAGTACATGAGCCCCGATATAAAATTTTATTCACTTCAGCAGTTAATTGATGCCAAAAAGCCCGTTGATGAAATTTTTGAAGGACCGGCCTTAAGCAACGGATTTATTGACAATGATGAACTAGCCGAGGCATCGTTGCGCACAGAACTTTATTCTTCGGATGTAATAAACAAAATAATGGACATTCCGGGAGTA
>JALOMX010000081.1 GCA_025455245.1 Chitinophagaceae bacterium | reverse complement strand
ACCATTTTGGAAGAAACGGTGGTTTTTGGTTGTTTGTTTCCTGTCGGGTTTAGGGATCATATTACGCATATTTTATTTCAGGTTACAGGTGCGTAATAAAAAAATAGAGGAGAATAACCGGATACAACTGCAACTCGCGGAACTTGAACACAAGGCCCTTCAGGCCCAGATGAATCCCCACTTTATCTTTAATTCATTGAATTCTATACAGCAATATATCGTAAGTAATAATTTGTCTAATGCCAATAAGTATCTTTCCATATTTGCTTCATTGATTAGGGAAACCCTTGAAAACTCAACCCTTGGGTATATTACCATAAGAAGGGAGGTAGAATACCTGTCGAAATATCTGGAATTGGAACAACTCAGGTTTGGAATGAGGTTTTCTTATAGTATCAAAACCGGAAACATTCTGAATGATAATAATGTAAAAATTCCTGTTATGCTCTTGCAGCCATTTGTTGAGAATGCTGTAAGGCATGGGATGAGGTATAAGCTTGATGGCAGCGGCAATATTGAGATTTCCTTTCACCTGCTTGATAATCAACTTCATTGCTATGTTGAAGATAATGGTCCGGGAAGAGAAAAAACAGCAGCTTTGCGTACCTATCAGCACATTGAATACCAGTCGAGGGGAATGGAACTTACCCAAAAAAGAATTGAACTGCTAAATAAAATTTATGCAGACAAGATATCCATTTTTGTAAATGACAGGCATGATGAAAATGGGAATACAAATGGAACGAGCGTTCACATTGTAATCGAACAAAATTATGAATGACTTTAAGATAAGATCAATTATTGTGGATGATGAGGCAGGTAGCATTTTTACCCTTAAAAGCCTGCTTGGAGAATATTGTACAGAAGTTGAAGTTATTGCTGTTTCGGATAATCCGCTTGAGGCTATAGAGCTGATAAGGACTATGAAGCCTGATCTTGTGTTTCTGGATATTGAAATGCCTTATGCAAATGCATTTGATTTACTTGATCAGCTAAAACCGGTTTCATTTGAGGTTGTTTTTGTTACCGCATTTAATGAGTATGCGTTGAAAGCGTTTAAATATGCTGCTGTTGATTATTTGCTGAAACCTGTAAGTATTACAGATTTAAAGGAATCTGTTGAAAGGATAAAGAAAAAAGTACAGATTCCATCTGTCAATAATCAGAGGGTTGATGAATTGCTCAATTCTTTAAAGGAGCCATCCAACCATAGCAATATTCTGTCTTTGCCTTCTTTAAGGGGAATGGATTTTGTGGAATTGAAAGAAGTGATTTTTATGGAGGCCTCCGGTAATTATGTAGAAATCAATTTTATCAATGGTAAAAGGCTAATTGTAACCAAGACCTTAAAGGACATGGAAGATTTGTTGCCCCGTGAAAAATTTTATCGTATCCATCATTCTTATATTGTGAATATGTTACATGTTTCCAGGTATGTGAATGGACGGGGTGGACAGGTTGTTCTTACGGATGGAACACCCATAACCGTAGCTGTACGAAAGAAGATCGGTTTTATCAGTCTTTTAAAAAAGTTTAAATCAAGGGGTCAAGGGAATTCCTGATATCAGACCAGATATCATCAATATGTTCAAGACCCACACTAACCCTTATGAGTCCGGGAGTAATGCCTACTGCAAGTCTTTCCTCTTCACTCAATTTACTGTGAGTGGTACTTGACGGATGACTGGCAATACTCCTTGTATCTCCAAGATTGCTGGTAAGGCTTAGCATTTGCAAACCATTCATAAATTTTATTCCGGCATCCAATCCTCCCTTTAACTCAAAAGTTACAATACCGCCGCCTGCCGACATTTGTTTCCGGGCAATGGCAAAAGCAGGATGTGTTTCCAGCATAGGGTATTTAACTGCATTAATGGAAGGATGGCTCTGTAATCGTTTTGCCAACGTAAGTGCATTGTCGCAATGCCTTTGCATCCTTACATCCAGTGTTTCCAGGCTTTTGCTAAGTATCCATGCATTGAATGGGCTCATGCTTGGCCCTGTGTTTCTGCAAAAAAGGTAAACCTCCCGTATGAGTTCCTTCCTGCCCACAACTACCCCGCCAAGTACACGACCCTGACCATCCATCCACTTGGTGGCAGAATGTATTACCAAATCGGCGCCAAACTCAATAGGTCTTTGCAGTAATGGGGTTGCAAAGCAATTATCCACAATAAAAATGATTCCTTTTTCCCGGCATAATTTACCAATCATTTCAAGGTCAAAAATATCAAGCCCCGGGTTGGTTGGGGTTTCAAGGTAAAGGAGTTTTGTATCAGACCTTATGGCCTGAATGATGGCTTCTTTGTTGGAAAAATCGGTGTAGCTGCTTTGTATGCCCCATCGTTGCAGGTACTTTGTAAGTATTGTATGGGTGCTGCCAAAAACACTTGCGCTGCTTAAAATATGATCACCACTGTTAAGAAAAGTCATGAAGGTGCCGAAAATGGCAGCCATACCACTTGCTGTTGCAAAACCATCCTCAGCGCCTTCGAGCGCGCATACTTTTTGTACAAATTCCGTAACCGTGGGATTGACAAAGCGTGAATAGATGTTGTGATCGTTGGTTTCTGCAAATGCTCCCTGCATGTCTTCTGCAGTATCAAACTGAAAACTGGAGGTTAGAAACAGCGGGGTGCTGTGCTCCATTTCATCGGTAAGTGTATTTTGAATGCGGATGGCCGCTGTAGTCGCGTTTTTGTAATTATCCATGTAAATATGCCGTCAATTTATTATTCAATTTTTCTGGATGGGACTTGTGCCATTTTGGTTACGCTGTCCCGACCAATCAAATTGGTGGAGCAAAGTAAGCCTAATTGAATGAATATTGACGTGGCTGCTTATAGCAGGGCGATATTGATTGATGTATTGGTACAACACTGCAAGGTTCAGATTTTTTGAAGGCAATAGCACAATGCCACCAATAATGCGCAATTGGTCGAAATAGTGTTTTTCAATACCATCGCCGGCGTGGAGCATAATTTCTGAAGCCCCCTGCCACCAAACACCGAGCTTATTTTTGTTTGTCAAAGGCACTATAGGGCCCTGATGCTGATACATGTATCTCCCCCTGACAGAAAAAGCTGTTTCACCTTTTGATGAGCCCAAAGAAGGCATAAGTTCCCGCCACCTTTGCTCCACCCGTATCCTATGGAAAAATGCACTCTTTTGTCTTTTGCCAAATACCTGGTATTGCTGCCAAAGCCTGTGTTCTGTCAGCAATTCTTTTTGGGCTTCCTGAAAATGAGTACCAAACCATGCATATCCTGCTGAAAAACGATGATCCTTATCGTATAAGAAGGTTGCTCCAATCCTTACTGCCGACAAAACCGATCGGGTATTTTTAAAATTGGTTGTCCGGTGGTTCAGGTCGAACATATAACCCCATTTATTGGAAACAATGGCCTGATGATTGTAGGTGTACCACATTTGATTGGAGGTTGTTTGGGCCATACCAAAAACTGAAATCAAAATAGGAATGAATAAAGATGGAGCTTTATTCAGGTATTTCCTTTTTACTTTATCGAAATAAATTCCCTGCATCAGGGAGCGAATATCGGATATCTAAATTAAACTACCAATTCTATTGTATTAATAGAATTAGTCTTGATTTTTCTTAAGCATTTCATTGGTAATCGTATCAAGGACCTTTACCTTTTCCTCAAAATCTCCGCGTATGGTTTGCCTGATCTGAAAAAGGTTATTGAGCAAAGGGTCAAGGCTTTCCGGTAAAATGGAAGTTAACCATTCACGCATCCGCTTGGCCATAGTGGGCGATTTTCCATTGGTACTGATGGCAATTTTTAAATTTCCTTTTTGGACAATACTTCCCAGGTAAAAATCGCAGAGGTCGGGTGTATCGGCTACATTTACCAAAATGCCGGCGCTTTTCGCATGGCTGTATATTTCTTCACTCAGGGCACGATTGTTTACTGCTACAATTGCAATATCCCAGCCCTTCATATCCCGTTCATCGTACGGGCGTTTTTCAATGGTAATGTTTCTGTTTTCCTCTGCAATTTTATCGATCCCGGGCAGAACATGCATGGCTACAACCTTTACCCGGGTCTTTGGTGAATTGGAAAGGATTGCCGTAAGTTTTTCCAACCCCACCGGGCCGGCACCTACCAACAGTACTTTAAGTTGGTTAAGCTTTAAAAAAACAGGGAAAAGTTCATTCCTTTCAGTTTCCATAACGCGGGTTTAATCTGCAAGAATGCCATACCGGTGAACGAAATCTCCGAAAGTTTCTTCCGGTTGCCGGTTTTCTGCATATTTATTGAACAAGCCATCAAGTGTTTTGAGAATCTCGGTTTCATCTATGTTTTCCCTGTATTTGGTATTAAGCCTTGTTCCTTCCCTGTCGCCACCAATGTGCAGGTTATACCTTCCGTAAGCAGTGCCGATCAATCCTATTTCGGCGGCAACACTTCTGCCGCATCCGTTGGGACATCCGGTCATCCGTATGATGATTTCTTCTTTGGCAATTTTATATTTTTCCATCAATGGCTCCACCTTTGAAATAAATGCGGGCATGTAACGCTGTGCTTCGGCCAATGCAAGCGGGCATGTAGGGAATGCCACACAAGCCATACTGTTTACCCTTATGGTTGAGCTTTCTTCAGTGAACTTTGCCACGCTGTATTTTTCCAGAATAGCGGTGATTTGCTTTTTATCTTCCTCCTTTACATCGGCAACAATTACATTCTGATTGCTTGTAAACCTGAATTGAGAAAGCCCTGTTTCAGCTATTTCATACAACGCTGTTTTCAGCGCAGCATTTTCATCGTCTGTTACCCTTCCATTTTCTACAAATACAGTGTAGTACCAAAGGTCGTTCATGCCTTTATGCCAGCCGTAATAGTCTTTTCTTGCAGTGAATGTATAGGGTCTTTCGGGCTGTAGGGAAAATTCCATGCGCTTTTCAAGTTCCTGCTTCCACCATGGTATGCCATACTTATCTACTGTGTATTTCAACCTTGCAAGTTTACGGTCGCTTCGGTTGCCGTAATCGCGCTGTATGGTAAGAACTTCATAAACGGCTTTCAGGGTAGGTTCGCCGGACGGCACAAAGCCGATGACCGTTGCAAGCCTTGGATACGTATCCGGGTTCCCATGGGTTTGGCTTAGCCCACCGCCAATAGCGAGGTTGAAGCCTTCAAGCTTGCCATTTTTTTCAATAGCAATCAATCCTATATCGTTCGTCAATACATCTACATCGTTATTAGGTGGTATTCCAATACCAATTTTAAATTTTCTTGGTAAATACCTGTCCTGATACAGCGGGTCATCTTCTTCTTTTTTATCAAGCAACTGTTCTTCGTCAAGCCATACCTCGTACCATGCTTTTGTTTTGGGCATCAGCCTTTCGCTGATGAGGTTGGCATACCCATGTATTTCAGCATGCAGTGGCGACTGACAGGGATGAGAAGCCGCAGCAACGTTCCTGTTTATATCGCCGCAGGTAGCTATGCTGTCGAGCTTTGCCGCATTAAAGGCCTTGATGGTTGGTTTAAGGTCTGATTTGAGAATACCATGCAATTGGATTGTTTGCCGGGTTGTTATCTTTATGACACCGGTACTGAACTTACCTGCAATATGATGACAGGCTTTCCATTGTTCTGCGCTTAAAACGCCTCCCGGAAGGCGTAGCCTTATCATAAAAGAATATAGTCGTTCTAATTTCTTTTCAGTCCGCTCATCCCTTCGGTCACGGTCATCCTGCAGGTACATGCCATGAAATTTTACAACCTGCATGTCTGCATCGCTGATGGCGCCTGTTAAATCATTGACAAGGCCTTCCTTAATGGTGCCCCTCAGGCCATCGCTTTCCTTTTTTATTTTTTCAACCGGTGATGGTTTCATATTCTTTAAAAAACTTATTCAATTAATACAATTCTTTAGCAAATCTTCCGTCTTTCTGTAATTGTTTGATGTAAGCTGTGGCTTTCTTCTCATCGCCCTGCAACTTATCAGTAGCTATTTTAAGCAATGCAGCTTCTACTGCCTTTCCGGTAGGTTCTTTCTCGCCACTTACCATAATGTAAGCGCCGTCGTCAAGCCATTGCCAGATAGTTTCGGCATAGTGCGATATCTGTTCGGCAAGGGTGGTGGGGTTGCCGGATTTTTGCTGAAATGCAGGAACAACTTTTTGCAGTGTTCCAATATCGGTCCATTTCTGTATTTCGGATTGATAATAAAAATCAGTTACCCTGTTTTCTTCCCCAAAGAACAACCAGTTTCGTCCGGAGGCCCCGTTGGTATCCCTTTCCGCAATAAATGAACGAAAGGGTGCAATCCCGGTTCCCTGCCCAATCATTATGATATCCTTATCATCTGCCGGTAGCTGAAAACTCTTTTGCGTATGGAGAAAGAATTCAACTTCAGTACCTATTTTCAGGGATGTAATATATTCGGAACCTAACCCGCTTTTTTGCTGATCCTGCGAGGAATATTTATGTAATTGAACGGTAAGGTGTAATTGACAGGGATGAGTGGCCGGCGAGGACGAAATGGTGTAAAGCCTTGGGGTAATGCCCGGCAACAGGTCGATCAATTCCTCAACACGGGTCTCATTAGGTAATGGATAAATGCGCAAAAGATCATAAAGGTCCATGCGTGTTTCAGGGATATCTGCATTCACTAATTGTGCATATTTTTTTACGGTGGATGAAGGCAAAAATTGAATACTTACTTTTTCAGTAAATACGGCTGTCACTGTTAAAGTGTGATCTTTATAGGTAATGGATTGTTCTTCTTTTAATCCAAGGATATTCAAAACTTTTTGTACTTCCTGTGGTCTGTTATAGGGAACCATTCCAACAGCATTGCCGGGTGTGTACACAATTTCTTCGGCAAGGTCAAATTCAAGATGGTAAACCTGTTTGTTGCTGCCATGATCGTTCAGTAAAATCTTTTGGCCAAGAGATCCTTTAAAAACCTTTTTTCCTTCAGCAGGTCTTTTGATGATGGTTGTAACTGCTGCAGGTACGATCGGATTTTTCAGGTGTTGCAGCAGTTGGTTTATCCAGGCTTCTGCATCTGTTTCAAAATCATCATCGCAGGTTCCGATAGGAATAGCAGGTGTTGCTTTGAGCCGTTTAAGTTGAGTATCTGCATCTATTCCTGCCTGGCAGAAAAGCGGGTAACTTTTACTGCCAAGTGCCAATACACCATATTGTAGCTGTGGTAAAGGCTCGGTCCGTTGGTGGAGGTAATCATACAAAGCTTTTGCGGTTGCCGGTGGCTCACCTTCGCCCTGTGTACTTATTACCAACAGCAGAAATGATTCTTTCTCCAGCAGATCCGGCTTATAATTCTCAGCGGCAATCAGCCTTGTTTTTATACCGGCTCTTTTTAATGTGGTGGTTGCAAGGGTTGCTGCTTTTTTTGAGTTGCCTGTTTCTGTACCATATACAATAGAAATGGTATCTATGGCAACCGGAGGAGTAGTAGCAGGTTTTGCAGCCAACGGCAAATGGTTAGCAGCAAGCCCGGCCATGTATCCGCTCATCCAGATGAGTTCTGCATGTGTGCTTTCGGAAATGAGTGCAAATAGTTGGTCCAGCTTTTTCTCGGCCAGCATAATTGGTATTGGTTTTATCTTTTAATATCAACTGTTGCAGGATGCATTGATTTTTTGGGTTTGGGGGCTGATTTAGTTACCTCCGGAAAATATTCCCCCGCTTCGCTTAAATAATCTTTCCATGCATATTTATGGTGTAAGGCAGCTACAGTGCCTATAATCAATAATGCCGGTGATAGAAATTCCCGGTGCTGCCATTGCTTCCTGCATTCACCAATGGTAGAAAGCGAGACTGTTCCTGCATTCACCAATGGTAGAAAGCGATACTGTTTCCAACGGGGTAGTGGCTTGTTCCGCAAGCAAAATGGGCGTATCTGCCTTTTTTCCATTAGCCAATAGTTTTTCTGCAAGTTCAAAACAGGTTTCGCCACTCATATAAAAAACAAGGGTATCGCTGGTCTGCGCAAGGTTTTCCCATTCCTTTTCCTCAACAGCCTCAGCGTTGTAGTAGGTTAAAATTCTAATCCCCTTCGACAAGCCGCGGGCCGTGAGTGGCACACCGAGCGTTGCGGCTGCGCCAAGGGCTGCCGTAACTCCGGGTACAATTTCGTAGGGAATATTATTCGAAACGAGGGTATCAAGTTCATCTGCAATGTTGGAAAAAACAGAGACGTCTCCACCCTTTAAACGAACCACATATCT
>JALOMX010000080.1 GCA_025455245.1 Chitinophagaceae bacterium | reverse complement strand
GCGGGAATCGGGTGCCGGCTGCCGAGTTCAATTTCAGGAATTTCTGACCAAGAACAGGGAAAAAATAAACAACTTTCATATCCTGGCTGAATCGGAAAGCAATGAAGCCATAAAGAATCTGGTAAAAAACGGCCAAGGTTTTTCGGCTATGCCGGAATTCATGGTCCGAAGCGATATCGAAAAAGGCCTTTTCTCCGAGATCCGACTCAAAGAGGGCCAACCCATGCAGACTTTCTATCCATAGTAATGACTGGCAAATCCGGCTCCAGAAATACAGGCAGATTTCTTGGTTGCATACTCATCATATGCTTCCATTTGCCTTCACTTAATTGTGTATTGAAGTAAGCCGTTTCAGCAACAATGCTATCGTAAGCTGCCTTAGACATAGCGGAATAGGTTAATGCACTCAGCCTGTTTTGTTTGGCATACAGATATGCTTTATCCCTGTACAAAAACTTTTTGTTCATATGCGAAGCGCCGACTACAGGATAATACACAAGCTGATAGAAGGCCTCTGAATCTTTGCCATGAATTTGTTTGCGGAGTACTTTCACCTTATCCTCTATCAATTGGTACTGTTGTATCCTTTTTTGCGCTTCGTCGCCAAAATAAAAATGATTGAAAGTTGAATAATTCGTCTTGGTTGTAGGTTCTGTTTGGCTCCATCCCATAAACTCCGGGCGGCGTTGGTAGGCAAGATTGTAGTACTCCCACAAAATGGGGTGGATACTGTTTGCCATTTGCTGACCAAACAAATTTTTAAGCCAGTTGAAATGATGCTGTTTGGCAAAAGCATTGGTTTGAAAGGGAGCGGCATCGTAGGCCATATCCAAAAACAATTCAATGCTGTATTCGAGCGGCTTGATATCACCAACATTCAATACCCATATTCGGTTGGCACCGTTACTGAACGCCTTCATCATTTCTGACTGCATCAAAACAGGAAGTGTAGTGCCAAGCCAGAGATAATCATGTGGACGACCCCAATAAGAAGCATGGTAATACACGCCCGAACCGCCTGACCGCTCCTTTTCGGAATGGTTATTCAACCTTTGTATATAGCCATAATTATCATCCGGCCAAACGAGCGTAATATCATCTGGCAATTTTAACCCGGCATCATAAATATCAAGTACCTCTTTATAAGCCGTAAATGCCTGAGGAATAGTTGTAACATCATTATGGATATATTTAGCCAGTAAGCCCCGTTGATCAGATAATATTCCTTCCATCAGGGCCGCTGCTTCCTGCTCATTTTTAACCCCCTCCATTTTGCTGTCGTGCACACCGCGCATGCCCATAGAGTAAACAGCATCCATACCCTTGCTTTGTTTTACCCGCTCTTCCCAATAGGCATATACTTTTTCTTTATTCGAAATATAATTGAACGGCCCCATCGCTTTTTGATCCCATTCACCTACATTATTACGCAGCATGGGCTCGGCGTGAGATGTGCCTGCTACCATGCCATAATCAGCAGCTATCTGCTGGTTTCCTTCAATCTGGAAAAATGCCTTCGTGCAGTCGTGCATGGCAGGCCAAAAAAGATTGGCTTTTAATCGCAACAATAACTCAAATATTTTCGAATAGGTTTTAGGGCCGATATCGCCAGTTTCGGGTTCAAATGTTTTTGCAGCCCATGGTTGCAATCCCCAGTCTTCATCGTTTAAAAATATACCACGGTATTTTACAGAGGGTTCCATGGAGGTAAAGCTCCCTTTGATAAACATTTGACTTTTTTTAGAAGGCATAGCATCGGCCCACAATACCCAGGGCGATACCCCCAGTAATTCGGACAAATGAAAAATACCAAAGGCAGTACCCCTGGGATCACTGCCTGCAATAACCAATGTATCGGGACCAACAACTTTAATAATAAAACACTCCCACTTTCCCTTTATGGCTCCTGCATCCAAAAAACCGGCTCTTATCATCTCATCAATAACAACTGAACGGCCAATCGTACCTGCCATTAACTTCGGTTGATGCTTGAAAGATTTGTGGGCTAATGGCATCCTCCTTCCTGATAACATTTCCACATCATTTAAAAAAGCCTTTGCGCAAAGGGAAACAACTTTTGCATCGTTACTATCCACCACAAGCGTGGCAATTTTGGTTTTTGAGAATAATTCAAATGCCCCTAAAGGTTTTCCCCTTTCAAAAACCAATAGTTCCTTTTGAGCATGCAGGGATAAAGCGCATAACAAGCTAATGAACAAAGTCCAAAATTTTTCTTTAATCCCTTTTCTTGCCATGTCTGTAAAAAAATGGAGGCTTTTTATAAAACAGCATTCTCTCAGTTTACCCAATAGTACTCAATAAGTTTACTTCAATGAAAAGGGCTGTCCGTTTACCAAAACATTTTCGAACAAAATTTCCTTATAACCCGTTTTTAAAGAAGCGTTTTCTGTACTTGCCTTAATATTCTTAAACGTGATGTTTGTTACTGTGTCGGCAGGGTTACCCTGCATGCTCCCCAATGAATTACATTGCACATCTATATTTGTAAATACTATATTGCGAACAATGGCAAATGGCTTTTCAGTACTTGCACCCATATCAAAAAACTGTGTCCATGGCGCCATGCTGATGATGGTTCCGCATTTCCCCGTAATATTTTCAATGCGGATGTTTTCATAGATCTGATAGGTATCGGGACGCATTTTCAACCGGAGCACCGATGTCCCATGATCCATCCTGCAGTTTCGCATCACAATGTTTCGTGCATGAATACTTTCACTGCCCAACGTGAGCGTTCCGTGCGATTCCCCAAAATCACAATCCTCTATCAGAATATCTTCCACAATCCCATTCTCCCTGCGCAGGTGCGCATCGGGGCCTTTGCCACCTTTAATGCATACCGCATCATCATTTACCGATATAAAACACTTTCGCACCGTTACATTCCTGCATACATCAATATCTATCCCATCGGTACTTGGCGCTTTTACCGGTTTAAACGGCGAACGGATATCGCAGCTTTCAATCAACACATTATTACACTGATACAGATGTGTTGTCCAAAAACCGGAGTTGCGCAACTTTACATTCCGGAGGGCAACATTATTGCAGCCCCATATGAACAGCAGCCGTGGACGATGCACTTCGAGGTTGGTAGCAGCACGACCTGTCTGCCTTACCGAATCCCTGTAAAACCAGAAGTATTCCCAAAACTTAAGCCCGTTACCATCAATGGTTCCCGGCCCTGTAATACTAAAGCTATCGACATGATACGCATTGATAAGTGCTGCATAATAATAAATGCTTCTTCCCTCCATTCGCGATGGAATCAATGGATAGTTTACAATGTCATCAGAACCTTTTAATATCGCACCTTCCTGGAGCAGAAGTCTTGTTTTAGGCTTAAAAAACAATGCCCCTGTAAGGAAAACACCTTTGGGGATAACGATGGTGCCGCCTCCATTGGCTTCGGCTTTATCAATTACCTTCTGAATGGCAACGGTATTCAGCTTGCTGCTGTCGGAAGATACTCCATGGCTAGTGATTATGTATTCCTGTGCTGAGGAGAAATATAACAAAAAGGACAACCCAATAACGAAGAAAATTTTTTTCATAAAATGGCAATGCAATGAAGAAATCATTATCCGGAAAAGACAGGAGCATTCAAAAGTATCAAAGCGTATCAGTGAAATTATCCTGATGTATCCTGCGTTTATGATCCGTTTCTTGTACCCGGCGGTCTTGTTTCCTGTCCGGTACGTGGGTTGCTTCCCTGCACCGGCCTTGTAACAGGTGGCGGGCCACCCGGCTTACCGCCAAAGCGGTTGATACTTACGATAAAAGTGACCATAAAATACCGCTGTAAAACATTGGTATAGGTATCAAGAATATAGTTTTCTCCTACATTTCGCCCGATGTTCTTATTTTGGTTCAGGATATCAATCACGGTAAATTTCAATTCGCCGTTGCTTTTCTTAAACAACAGCCATGCGAAGTTTGCATTCCACAATGGAATACTTTGGTTAAAACCATCAGCCCTTCCACTGTTTATATTCATTTCAAAATCGTTTTGTATATTCAGATTTTTCCTAATCCAGAATATTGCATCAAATCCATAGCGGTGGTTTAGGTATCGGTTATTTAAGTTTTGCTGAACCGTGTACCGTGAATCAAAATATGTAAGATTTACGTTAGCATTCAGGTCAAATTTCCTGTCGACATTGTAATTAAATGAAACCCGTTGCCCGATGGAATGGTTGTAATTAAAATTCACCTCCTTATACAATAAACTTACATCACGGTTGTACCGTAGGTTGGTAGTCAGGTTCAGGTTCATGGGACTTCTGCGTCCTGATGCTACCTTTTTCAAAGGGATACCTACGGTTGAGGTCAGTGAAAAATTTTGCGCCCCATCCACATTCTCGGGCCGGATTAACTGAACTGTAGAACTTACGGTATCAATGCCGTTTACAATCCTGTTCGAAATAAGATTGGCCTGAAGGGTATTATTCCAGAAAAGAAAGGTTTTGGAATTGAACGTATTCCAGATGAAATTGAGCCCATGCGTAAACTCCTGTTTCAGATCAGGATTGCCAATACGCCAACGAAGCGGGTTGGAAATATCGAGCACATTCTGAAGCTGACTGATGTTGGGGGGCCTGGTATTACCCCGGTATTGAAAACGAATATTTTTTCTTGATCCCAAGTTATAATTAAAAGATGCATTGGGAAAAAAATTAATAAATTTTTGATACATGGTGCTGTCTTTGCCTAAAACCGCCTGCCGGCTCATATTGTCAAGGTTTGCAAATTGAACCGCACCGCCAAACTGGTAATCATACTTTTTCCTTTTTACCCTGTAGTTACCCCCAACCCGGCTGCTGATAAATCCGTTTTCAAAATAGTTGGTCAACGGCTTATTCAATGTATCAAATTTTCCGGTAAGCGGATTGTAATCATAAGTAACCCTGTCGTTTGAACTCTGGTTATTGGTATAGGCGTAATTCATTTCAACCACCTTACCAAGGCCAACACTTTCGGTAATTGATGCACTGATGGTATTATTGAAAGAATTGCCTTCGATATCGTAGCGTTGTTTAATATCCTGTGTCCTTCTTATGCTGCCATCGGGGCGATAAAACAGGTAAGGCGTTTCATTTAGCCCGTCGCCTTCATTGGCATTTATGGATGTGCTCCAACCAATCGTAAAGGTCCGGCCGGCCTTTCGAAAGCGGTGCCTGAAAAGCAGGTTGTTGCCAAAGCTGATACTGCTGTTGCTGGCTACGCGCCTGTTGCTGCCGGCAATGGCAAGGTACTCTCCAAATTTTCCCGAAGCGGTTGTTAATACCGAATCGAAACTAAGGGTTTGGTTTTCGTTGTAGCGAAAAGTAGGTGTAATCAGTATGCTGTTCATACTGTCAATGTTGTATTCAATACGCATGTTCAGGGTATGTGCCTGGTTTTTGGTCAGGTTTCTGGTGTCGGTATTGGCAAAAGAGGCGCTGTCATTAGGGAAGAAATTCTGTCGGTAACTGTTTCGCCTTATATCACGTTCTGTTCCTGATATAAAATAATTAGCCCCGATAATAGCTTTCCTTCCCCATTCGTCGCGATAATTGAATCCGGTGCTCCAGCTTTCGGTATTGCCGTCTCCATTATTACCTGCCCCTGTTGTATTGCGGCTTGCGGGTGCGCCCCCACGGTTGCCACTCCTGCCATTGGGGTTACCTATGCTTTGCAATAAATCGTTTTCTGTAAACCCTAACCTGTTTACATTATTGGCACCGCCAAGTACACTAAGCTGCCGGGTATCATTGAACATATTGAGGTTGCCGCTTGCCGTATAGCGGTCGCTGCTGCCCAAACCGCCCATTACCCGACCAAACATACCCTTCTTCTTATCTTTTTTTAGTTTAATGTTTATGGTCCTTGTACGGCTGCCGTCATCTATTCGCGTAAACTTGGCCTGATCGCTCATATCATCAAAAACCTGAATGCTTTCAATCATATCGGCCGTCAGGTTTTTGGAGGCTATTTTAGGGTCATTGCTAAAAAACTCCTTTCCATCAACATAAATGCGGGTAATCTCTTCCCCTTGCGCAGTAATATTTCCATCGCGATCCACTTCAACTCCGGGCAGTCGTTTCATCAGGTCTTCGGCAGTTGCATTGGGTGGGGTTTTAAAGGATGAGGCGCGGAATTCAACGGTATCATCTTTTATGGTTACGGGTGGGCGGGTTATTACAACCCCTTCAAGCTGGTTGGTATCCGGAGCGAACCATATAGTATCCAGGTTGATAATCGGAGCCTCTGCCGACAATACTATTTCGCGGTTAATAGAAGCGAAACCGGTAAAACTCACGGAAAAAATGAAGGTTCCGGCCGGCAGGTTTTTCAAAATAAAAGCTCCCGCCGTATCTGATGTTGTAAATGCTTCTGCTGAACTATCGGCCGGTTCGAGCAACACAATAGTAGCTCCCTGTAAAGGCTTTTTTATCAGGCTGTCGATGATCACACCTTTCACCGTACCGGAAAATCTGGTCTGCGCAAATACCAGTGCGGGTAAGAGTGTAAAAAGAAGTATGATCAGCCTGCGCATTTATTAATTTTTCTATTGATGACAGCTATTATTTCAATTACCCTGATGGCAAATGAAATAAATGCGTGAATTGGACGATAAATGATCAGAAACCCATACCTGTGCCCTTCTGAAAGGTTTGAAATAATTATGAATAGCTTTTCAAAATCCCGCAAGATGACATTTTTTCACCCCTTTATACTTAAATTTTCCGGAAGAATATTGGTGATCGTTTTACAGAACAGGTCAACCTTGGAAATGGAGTTGTTTTTCTGACAACCTCCCTTTCGGTTCTTGAATTGGCAAAAATGGTAACATACTCAGGCTCCATGTCCTTTGAAAAACTGGCACAGGGACCAAAGATGCGGAAACCATTGGCCATCAGTTCCTCTTTTTGAGATTCGATGGGCACAAAAATTAAGTGGGGGTTACAGCATAATTCTGTGCCACATCAATAATGGAAATAGTCCCATCAGGATTGGAAATACCCGGCAAGGAATTATAATCTTCTACACCTTTAGCCTGATAGCTAACAGTTAGTTATGCAATACGGAAAAAATGGGATGGAAAATAAAATCGATGAATAAGATGTTGCTTCGTTCCTTTGATGCTCCTACATTTAACTTCTAATTTTTAAAACAGGTAAAACATGAAACGCAACGCAACCGCCGTATGGAACGGCTCCGGAAAAGAAGGTGGCGGCCACCTGACCACTCAAAGCACTGTACTGAACCAGACACAATATTCCTTCAACAGCCGCTTTGCCGAAGGCGTGGGCACCAACCCCGAAGAACTGATTGCAGCGGCGCATGCAGGCTGCTTTACCATGAAGCTGAGTTTTGTATTGGGCGGCATGGGACTTAGTCCTGAAACACTTACCACCAAATGCGTGGTAACCCTTGAAGATGGAACCGTTACCGGTTCGCACCTTATAGTTGAAGGAAAGGTACCCGGCGCTACTGCCGAGCAGTTTGCCGAAGCGGTAAAGGATGCTGAAGCAAACTGCCCAATTTCGAAGGCGCTGAATACCAGTATTACTTCAGAAGCGGTTTTGTTATAAAAGACTTTGCAGGCAGGATTGCACCCAATCCGGGTGCACCTGTTCCTGTTCAAGCCGCAAATTATGCTGCACCACAAATTGATAGGCCAGCCTTTCCTTATCATTCAGGTGCGGTAAATTTTTAACGGCTGCATTGCTTCCGGTGGTCGTTTCTTTCCGGTAGGTGTCCAGTGTTTCAAAGTCCATACAAAAAGAGGAAGCCCCAGGAAAAACAGATAAGAGGTTATCCAAAATTTCAAATCCCTCAGCATCTATGTCCCCCCAATAGAATATTTGAGATGCCTTCAGCCATGGAATAAATGCCAGCAATGCCGCAGCCCTGCCACTGCCAAAAATGGCCATGGCATCTTTCATGTGC
>JALOMX010000079.1 GCA_025455245.1 Chitinophagaceae bacterium | reverse complement strand
GGAAATGCAGAAACTTCTTTTCCCCTGGTGCTTACCATCAAAAACAGCTACCTGATCTCAGGGCTGTCAGGCCTTTCAACCGGAAAAGAACTTCCTTACAATTTTACCGGAAAGATCAAAGGCACTTATCGGAAAATAACCGCTGAAGTACCTTTTACATACTCCGGAAGTTTTTCGGAAAAAGACATAAAGCTTTAATTCTTTTTTGGAGGAACAGGTCCCTGATCTTCCGGCTTTTTACAACAGGCAGGTAATTTTTTATACATATCCGGATTGGCAAGTACATCATCGGCATCAAACCCGACATTTGATATGGCTGTTTTCAATTCTTCAATATTGGTACGATCGGGATAATACTGAACTGTGGTAACACCCTGACTAATATTCACATAGATTTTTACCAATCCATCCACACTTTTGGGAACAATCGTTTCAATTTTAGTTTTACAGTCGGCACATTTGGCCTGTGGTGTTTTTATGTTTGCCTTTATGGGTCTCGGAGTAACCTGCGACCACCCCTTCACGGACAACAACAAAACGGAAACAATCAAAATCAGACTTCTCATGGTTTTATTTTCTTTCTTCAAAAATATCCGGTACCAATGAACGGATGCTGTTAATTTTCTTTTAATCAGCATTTGTCAGATCAAACAGCAAAGACCGCCCTTTTTGAATTATTTTCCCCATGTATCGGGATGCTTTCTCCACTCCGACAGTGATTCCATTTGATCTTCAGAAACCAATCCTTTGGAAAGTGCCTGTGCAATAAGGGTTTCGTAAT
This sequence comes from Chitinophagaceae bacterium, assembly GCA_025455245.1. Classification (GTDB taxonomy): domain Bacteria; phylum Bacteroidota; class Bacteroidia; order Chitinophagales; family Chitinophagaceae; genus Phnomibacter. Next base: position 7,193 of record JALOMX010000079.1, on the reverse strand, counting down.
TGGTAAGCGGAATAAAACGAACGCCTGATTCGGCAAAGGCTTTTTCCGCAACCGGAAAACCATAGGAAAAAATGGAAACCATTCCCACAACTTCAAGGCCTTGTTTTTGTAAGACATCTACCACCTGTAGGCTGCTTTTACCGGTGCTGACGAGGTCTTCAATAACAACTACTTTTTGGGCCTCTTCAAAATATCCTTCAATTTGATTTCCAAGACCATGCTCTTTGGGTTTTGGCCTTACATAAATGTATGGAAGTTTGAGTTGGTCGGCTGCCATTGCTCCCCAGGCAATGCCGGCAGTAGCCACGCCAGCAAGTAATTCTGCATCGGGAAACTCACTGAACAGTACATTGCACAGCTCACTTTTTACAAAATCCCTGATAAAGGGAAAACCTAGAACTTTACGATTGTCGCAATAAATAGGGCTTTTCCATCCGCTTGCCCATGTAAACGGGGCTGAAGGGCTCAACTTAACTGCTTCTGCCTGCAGCAGTTTTTCTGCAACGGCACTTTCATTCGTTTTCATACAATTTTCATTTTACACTTTCTGCCTTTGCAAAACAGCGCTCGCATTTTCTGAGTGGATGGTTGTTCTTATCCGGTTAGCTATGTACAACTGTTCAAAGGGATGAAATACTCATTCAATCGGCGGCAAATATCGGAATCCATAACCTAAACACAGAAAGTTTCAATACCATTTATTAGTATTGCTCACCGAAATGTCACCGGGCGGCTAAACACAAGGGCATGCCTGGAATTTGGGCTTAAGGAACGGGGTCCAAAAGCGGGGAACTAAATCAAATTAAAATGAACGAAGGATATATAGTTTATTTTGGGGATAGGCCATACTACATTGTAAGCCATCTGTGGCCTGAACTTTACAAGCAAACATCAGTTGCAGGTACCATTATTGCAAATCACCCCGATGCCGGCATGATTACGAAAACCATTCGGGATATGGAAGCCCCGGGTACTAAAGCGGTTATTATTTTAACCAATGAAGTAGCCCTTTACTGGAAGATTTTTAAAAGTCATTTTATACCGGTAACGGCAGGTGGAGGCGTTGTTTTCAATGAAAATAATGAAGTCCTATTTATTTACAGGAGAAAAACATGGGACCTTCCTAAAGGAAAGCACGATGACGGGGAAACTATTGAAGAATGTGCATTAAGAGAAGTGCAGGAGGAAACCGGAATACAAAATGTAAGTATTGAAAAGAGGATTGGCGCAACCTATCATGTGTATGCAGAAAAGGGTAAACCCATCTTAAAAACGACAGAATGGTTTACGATGCGCGCAAACGGTGAACAGAAACCGGTACCACAAACAGAAGAGGATATTGAAAAGATTGTATGGCTTGATGTAAAGAACTGGGAGGAAATATTTGCAAACACCTACCCTTCCGTCAAACTGCTGCTTGCTGAAGTTCGCGGCGAATTACTGCAACCGTAAGCCTGCTGATGCAAATGAGTTTGCCGTCTTCCTTGTGGATTTTTATTTCCCAGACATGGATGGTGCGACCAAGCCTAATGGGTGAACATATGCCCGTAACGGACCCTCCTTTTACACTGCTCAGGTGATTAGCATTAACCTCGAGCCCTACACACATGTATTTTTCAGTGTCAACCACCATTGCAGAACCAACACTACCGAGGGTTTCAGCAAGTACAACAGATGCTCCGCCGTGTAGTAATCCATAAGGCTGTTGTGTTCTATTATCTACCGGCATTTTTGCCATTAAGAAATCATTCCCTATTTCAGTGAATTCAATGCCGAGATGTTCGCCACAGGTATTTTTACTTAAAGCATTTAACTCCCCTGTGGTGAGATTTTTATTGTACCAGATAGGTTCACTCATAATTCCATCTATTCAAGAAGGGTAAAGCGTTTTTATTACGGGCGGAGGAATGAATTGTTTTACATCCCCACCATTTTTAAAAACATCACGTACCAGGGTTGACGCAACTGAAGTGAACTGCGGGCTGCAGGTAAGAAAAATGGATTCCACACCATTCTCAATACTCCGGTTCATATCGGCAATGGCCTTTTCATATTCAAAATCGTTAACATACCGTATTCCTCTTAAGATAAAAGTTGCACCAATTTTTCGGCAGCAATCCACTGTTAAACCCTCATAAACGAGGGCTTCAATGCGATTGTCATGGGCATAACATTCCCTTATCCATTTCAACCGGTCTTCCTCATTGAACAAAGGCTTTTTGTTTGCATTACGGCCAATACCGATGTAAAGCTTATCAAACAAAGGCAATGCCCTGTCAATAATATCTAAATGGCCGAGTGTTATAGGATCAAATGTACCCGGAAACAAACCGATGCGCATATACAAGCAATTTGAATTTAATACGGGGTAAATGTAGGGTAGAAAATTTGTTGTGGGTTTTAAATTATCCTCCTGACCGCCCTGAAAGAAGATAAAGCGCTGCCATTCTGACGGCAACACCATTTTGAACCTGATCCAGAATGATGCTGTGTCCTGAATCAGCTACATCACTATCAAGCTCCACCCCTCGGTTTATGGGTCCCGGATGCATGATGACGATTTCTTTTTTTAATTTATCAAGCATTGAACGCTTAACCCCATAAGCAATATTATATTCCCTAAGGGACGAGAACAAAACCTGATTTTGCCTTTCAAGCTGTATGCGAAGAACATTGGCCACCTCGCACCACGCAAGGGTTTCTTCAACATTGTATGAAACTCTTACACCAAGTGCCTCCTCAATGTATTTGGGTATCAGGGTAGGCGGACCTGCCACTACAACTTCAGCGCCCATTTTCTTAAGCAGGTAAATGTTACTCAGGGCAACCCTGCTGTGCATAATATCACCGATAATGGCTACCCGCCTTCCTTCGAGGTTACCGGTTTTTTCCCTGATACTGAATGCATCCAATAAGGCCTGAGTAGGATGTTCATTAATTCCATCCCCGGCATTTATAATGGCTGCGTCAATATGTTTTGACAAGAAATGAGGCGCACCGCTTGCACTATGCCTCATAACCACCATATCCACCTTCATGCTCAGAATATTATTCACGGTATCAAGAAGGGTTTCACCTTTGCTTACCGAAGAACCACTCGCCGAAAAATTGATGGTATCGGCACTCAGCCTTTTTTCGGCAAGTTCAAAACTGATCCTCGTACGCGTTGAATTTTCGTAAAAAAGATTTACGATGGTAACATCCCGAAGCGATGGAACTTTTTTTACCGGTCTTTGCAAAACCTCCTTAAAACGTGTTGCGGTATCTAAAATGAGTTGAATATCTTCAGGAAGAAGATTTTTTATTCCAAGCAGATGGGGAGTGGAAAGGCTCATTAAAGGGCAAAGATAAAGGAACAGGTGGTTTCTGCCGAACAGAAAATCAACAAAAAAGTCAGAAGTCTTTGTATTGTTAAAAATGTGTGCGTGTATAGAAACCTGCAGCTTTACTTTTGCCATCGATCATGTTTACTTCCCCGGTCTTTAAGGCTTTTCCTGTTTTCAAAAAGTTCATTGTGGCAAGGTTCTGTTTCATCATGGCCTTGCAGATGGTAAATATTGGCATAGGCTGGTATTTATATGAACTTACCGGAAATCCGCTTGCATTGGGTTGGGTTGGATTGAGCGAAGTCATTCCCGCCATTTCACTGGCCTTATATGCAGGTCACCGGGTAGATATCAGCGATAAAAGAACCCTGTTGCGCAATGGAATGGTGTTTTATTGGATCGCAGTTGCAGGACTCGGTCTTGTTACATTTTCAGGTGATCAGTTTTGGCTTTCATCGAAAACCGTTGAATTGCTGATCTATTTTTTTATTTTTTGTACAGGGGTGTTCAGGGCATTTACCGGTCCTACTTTTCAGGCAATTGTTGCTCAATTGGTTTCACGCGATAAATTGCCTCAGGCCATTACCCTTAGCACAACTGCCTGGCAAACGGCCTCTGTTGCAGGCCCGGTTCTTTCAGGTTTTATTATTTCAAAGCTCGGTATTTCCTGGATGTTTGGTCTTGCCCTTACGCTTGTACTTTTTGCCATTTTCCGGGTAAATGGAATTTCCCGTTTGCCTGTAGCCCATGTAAATCCCGGACAAAGGACATGGGAGAGTGTAAAAAACGGACTCAGCTTTGTCTGGAAAACCAGGGAAGTTTTTGGAGCTATGTGTGTGGATATGTTTGCCGTACTTTTTGGGGGAGCAACTGCAATGCTTCCGGTTTTTGCAAAAGATATTCTGCATGTTGATGCAACCGGAATGGGAATGCTGAAAGCAGCGCAGGGCTCCGGCACCATTCTGATGCTTTTTTACCTGACAAAATACCCATTGCAACATACGCAGGGAAAAAAGATGCTGTACTGTGTAGCCATGTTTGGCGTGTGTATCCTCGTATTTGCACTATCCAAAAACTTCTGGCTAAGTTTTGCAGCCCTTTTGTTCAGCGGGGTTTTTGATGCTGTGAGCATGCTTGTCCGATCCACCATTATGCAACTTTACGTTCCCGATGATATGAGGGGAAGGGTTGGATCAGTAAACAGTATGTTTATAAACAGCAGCAATGAACTCGGACAATTTGAAAGCGGTATTGCGGCCCGACTGCTCGGCACAGTACCTTCGGTCATTTTCGGTGGTACCATGACCCTTATTGTTGTATTAATTGCATGGCTGAAAGCACCGAGTCTCCGCAAGCTTCAATACTGAACGGTTCAGGCTTCAACTAACTGATAATCATATAATTTATACTATTCAGCAATGATAAGGTGGTAATTCTTTTTACCCCTTTGAACCAAAAGGTATTTGCCATGCATCAGTTGTTCGGAGTGAATATTATAATCAATACCGGATACTTTTTGCTTATTGATCTGAACGCCCCCACCCTGAACCATTTTTCTTGCTTCACCCTTGCTCGGGAAAATTCCTGCGTCAGCAAGCGCATTTACTATATCGTAACCGGCTTCCAGTTTTGAAAGTCCGAGCGGATGTGTTGGAATTCCATCAAGCACCTGAAGCAACTGATCTTCATTGAGCATCAAAAGGGTTTCGGCTGTAGCATTTCCGAATAGGATTTCCGAAGCTTTTACCGCAAATTCAAATGCATCTTTTCCATGTACGAGGGTGGTAACTTCTTCTGCAAGTTTCTTTTGTAAAATCCTGTTATGGGGCGCAAGCAGATGTTCAGATTCAAGACTTTCAATGGTATCCTTTTCAAGGAAAGTAAAAATCCTGATCCATTTTGAGGCATCGTCATCTGCAGCATTAAGCCAAAACTGATAAAATTGATAGGGGCTTGTGCGGTTGGGATCGAGCCATACATTTCCTTTCTCCGTTTTCCCGAATTTACCTCCATCCGCCTTGGTTATAAGCTTGCATGTAAAAGCGAAGGCTTCTCCTGCACCATTGGTCATCCTTCTTACAAGTTCGGTTCCGGTGGTAATATTGCCCCATTGATCGCTTCCCCCCATTTGAAGTTTCACTCCAAGATTTTTATACAACCAGTAAAAATCATATCCCTGCATCAACTGATAGGCGAATTCGGTGTAACTGATACCTGTATCCCCTTCAATCCGTTTACGCACACTGTCTTTGGCCATCATGTAATTCACCGTAATATGCTTGCCTACATCCCGGAGAAAAGCAATGAAACTGATGTCTTTAAACCAATCGTAATTGTTTACCATCAATGCAGCATTGGCCTTTTGAGTATCGAAATCAAGGAACTGCATCAGTTGCCGTTTGATACCTTCCACATTCTTTTGAAGGGTGGCTTCGTCCAGCAGATTGCGTTCTTCGCTTTTCATGCTTGGATCGCCAACCATTCCTGTGGCACCTCCCACGAGGGCAACCGGGCGGTGGCCTGCCTTCTGAAGGTGCATAAGCAAGAGTATAGGAACCAGACTACCAATATGAAGGCTATCAGCTGTAGGATCAAATCCAATGTAAGCTGTAGTCATTTCCTTGTTTAATTGTTCACGTGTACCGGGCATTATGTCCTGCAACATTCCCCGCCATTCCAATTCTGCAATCAGGTCTTTATTCATAAATTTAGTGCTCAAAAGGTTCATTTCACAACCAAACCTTTAATTTTGATACAATGTTTTATTCCTTATTAACTCAATGAGTTCTAAAGCGGCGAAAATAGTTAAACAACCTCAATCGAATTTTGGAACATGTGGTTATTTGCCAAAATTTCCTTTGAATCTTTCCATGCTGAAAAAAGCAGCCAAATGCTGAATAAGTTGTCTTCTTTAAATATGGTACGCTTAATAATTTTATGGTGGATTACGTTGATAAGCGCACTTTCAGGACATGCCCAACCTTATGGAAATGAATGGATTGATTTTTCCAAAACCTACTATAAGTTTGGGGTCAGGGAGCAGAGGTTTTACCGGATTCCTGTTACTACCTTAACGGCCGCCGGTCTTGGGAGTATTCCGGCAGAACAATTCCAGCTATGGAGGGATGGCGAAGAAGTTCCACTTTTTACGAGTGTTGCCACCGGCCCTTTACCTGCAAATGGTTTCATTGAATTTTTTGGTACACCCAATACAGGTAAACACGAAACTGAACTATATTCTGAACCCTGGCATCATACGCAGCCTGAAAGAAGTTTTTTCAATGACTCGGCTTATTACTACCTAACTGTAAACCCTGCCGGGAAAAATAAAAGATTTGAATCTGAAGAAAATAATGTTCTCAACACTACCCTTCCGGCTGATTCCTTCTACATGCACACAGCAAATGGCTTAGCCGGAAGTAATTCCATAAATCAGGGAAGAGCAAGAACCATCGGAGCCAACTTTTTCAGATCTTCGATATGGGATATGGGCGAAAGTTTTTCTTCGGGTCAATTCTCCTCGACTCGCCCCATTCAATTCAATTTTACTTCCCTGCGTGCTTTTCGAAATGGCCCACCAATGGAGTTGAATTACGGTGCGGCTGGAAATACCACGACAAGCAGGAACATCATTTTGAGTATGAACGATAAACCTTTTGATACGATTTGGGTTCCGCTTTACCAACTCACGCTTAGCAAAAGGACGGGTATTTCTTTGGATAACATCATCAACGACGGGATTAATTTCAAACCCACTTCAGATAATACTATTTGGTTTGAGAACGTAACGATTAATGCATTCAGACTAACATATCCAAGACAATTCTTCCATAATCAGCAAACCCCTCTTGCACTATCCATACCGGC
>JALOMX010000398.1 GCA_025455245.1 Chitinophagaceae bacterium | reverse complement strand
GAAATTCAATCCACCCACCATCCAACTGATTATACGATTGCCTGTTGCAAAATTTGCGGTAGTTTTCAGTTGATGAATAGCCCATTCGTCACCCATTTTTCCGGTAGCATCATCAGGCAGAGGGAAATGGGTATGTTCAACGGTATGTGCCAATTGAAATACAATACTCAGCACTACCCCTGCAACCCATGTAATGGTGATAAAACCAATGAACCAGGACAACCATCCGGTGAAGAAAACGGGAATACCGATATAAATAAGCAGGAAGAGAATCTTGCTTTTCCAGAAAATAAGGTGATCCTCAAACTTCATTTTTTTCAACGGAATATCACCGATTTTTCCGGTAAAGTACTTTTTATAATCTGAATAAAAAATCCAGAATATGTATAGCTGGGCGTATAAAACCCAGAAATAGTAATGCTGAAAACTATGAAGCTTATATTTCTTTTGGTGTTCACTTAATCGGAGCAGAAAACCTGCATTCAGATCATCGTCCACATCATGAACGTTGGTAAAAGCATGGTGAATTACATTATGCTTCATATTCCACATAAAGGAACTGCCACCCAGTAAGTTCAGAGAAAAAGCAGCAATTTTATTTACCCATGGATTACGGCTGAAGCTACCATGTGCACCATCGTGCATAACATTGAATCCAATAAAAGAAATAACGAGGCCCATCAGCATGCATTCCGGAATGGCCCAATACCAGGCAGGTGTAAAAAACACTAAATGCACATACAGTAAAATAAGTGCGGAAACCAGCAATACAGCTTTTGAGAAAATGCGCCAGCCGCCTGTCTGGCTGATGTTATTTTTTTCAAAATACGCTGAAACACGTTCCTTTAAAACGGTGTGGAACGAAGGCCTAACGGCGGGAAACTTTGGAACCATTCGGAAATTAAAAATTAAATAAAAAGAATGCGGCAATATATGTGACCACGTGTAAAAAAGAAGAAACTGTTGATGACTTACCCGGGTGAAACTTCTACATTTTCAACCGCGGGATGCAAATATAGCCTTTTGCAGCCGTAGCATTATGTTACATTTTGCACAAATGCATCGAATGAGGCAATTCCCGGTACCTTTTCGGTTATGAAACCTTCAGCATGGGGGACTCCGATCATTTTCCCCATCATTTTAGATCGTTCAATGATACTCTCCAGAAATGCAGGGGTGGAAATATAGGTTTGGGGCTCATCATCAGGAACTGTATCAAACTGCGATTTAAAAGCCTTTATGGACATAATCTTACGGTCAATTACCGGTGTAATGTCATACACAAATGAGGGTTGAAGAAACCTGTCCTGTATAAAATGGAAAACCTGCGCAGGCCGCCAGGCTTCCTGCTGTTCATCCTGCCAAAAGGTATCCACCTTGCGCAAACCGCTTAAAAAGGCGGCATCCCTTACCAGCGCAGCGGCTCTTCCATGGTCAGGATGGCGGTCAGATGGAGCATTGGTCAGTATGATCGAGGGCCTGAAACGACGAATAACCTTGATTACTTCAAGCTGATGGGGTTTGGAATTCTCGAAAAAACCATCAGGAATACCAACATTTACCCTGACATCAATGCCCAAAATACGGGTTGCCTCTTCAGATTCCTGCTGACGGGTAAGGTGGGTACCCCTCGTTCCCAATTCCCCGGCAGTAAGGTCAGCTATACCGACCATTTTGCCCTGTAGTTTTTCCATCATCAAGGTACCGGCACAGCTCAATTCTGCATCATCGGGGTGTGCACAAATGGCCAGAACATCAAGTTTCATAGGAAATATAAATTGAAATATTGGCAATAAAAAGCCGCCATGAAACCTAACGCCCCATGACGGCCTCTTGTGATCCGGCTAGGATTCGAACCTAGGACCTACTGCTTAGAAGGCAGTTGCTCTATCCAGCTGAGCTACCGGACCTTTTTCTGAACAATCACAAACCCCGAAAGGATTCTTTTTAATAAAAGTCACCCGGAATTCGGGAGCATTATTATTTTCTTGAGTGATCCTCCAAAAAAATTTCGGCAAAGAAAAGATTTTTGTGCATCTGTGCCAAACAAACCAAACCAATTACAATCTGTTATTTCGCATAGATGGTAAAAATTGCTTTTGATCCGGTTTACGCCCACCCCCTGCCGGAAGGGCATCGGTTTCCAATGATCAAATACGAGCTAATTCCGGAACAATTACTGTATGAGGGGTCAATTTCACATGAAAATTTATTCTCACCGGCCCCCTGCGATGAAAAAACGGTGCTCCTTACCCATTCCGAAGATTATTTGAATGATCTTTTAAACCTCCGGCTTTCTCCCCAACATATCCGCCGCATTGGTTTTCCGCTCAGTGAAGCATTGGTTCAAAGGGAATTACGGATTACCCAAGGAACAATTGATTGTTGTAAATATGCAATGCAAAACGGGGTTTCCCTGAATGTGGCAGGGGGGACACACCATGCCTTTGCAGATCGCGGAGAAGGCTTCTGCCTGCTGAATGATATGGCCGTAGCGGCGAATTATCTCCTGTTAAACAAACTTGCCCAAAAAATAGCAATCATTGATCTTGACGTGCATCAGGGAAATGGAACTGCCAAAATTTTTGAGCACGAACCTGCCGT
>JALOMX010000078.1 GCA_025455245.1 Chitinophagaceae bacterium | reverse complement strand
GAAGTTCTATTATCATATTGTGGAAATTCCAAATTTGAAAATTCCAAATTCCAAAAGTTTCATTTTTTTCAAAAAGACTTTTTTTTAATCCTGTTTTGGAATTTGTGATTTGATTTTTATGATTTTTTTCTTTCAGTAAGACTCCCCACTACTAGGAAAATCCCCTGTCTTTACATCCTTTATATACTGTTGAACGGCATGGGTAACCTGTTCGTGAAGGTTAAGATATACCCTCAGGAACCTTGGTTTAAATTCCGTATTGATGCCAAGCATATCATGCATTACAAGTACCTGCCCGTCGCAATCGGGACCAGCGCCAATGCCAATCGTTGGTATTGAAAGGCTCTCGCTTACTTCTTTGGCAAGCACAGCGGGAATTTTTTCCAGTACTATTGCAAAACAGCCTGCTTCCTGCAAAACAAGGGCGTCATGCCTGAGTTTGTTTGCCTCGGATTCATCTTTTGCCCTTAGCTGATAGGTACCGAATTTATAAATGCTCTGAGGTGTAAGTCCAAGGTGGCCCATCACCGGAATACCCGCCTGAACAATCTTTTTGATGCTGTCAATTATTTCAGCACCACCTTCCATTTTTACACTGTGTGCCCCGCTCTCTTTCATTATACGGATAGCTGATGCAAGTGCAACATCGCTGTTACTTTGATAGGTTCCGAAAGGAAGGTCAACTACTACAAGGCATCTCTGCACGGCACGTATTACACTCTGTGCATGGTAAATCATCTGATCAAGTGTAATTGGGACAGTTGTTTCATGACCCGCCATAACATTGCTTGCACTGTCTCCCACCAGTATAACGTCAATACCTGCTCCGTCCATGATACCTGCAAATGAGTAATCATAAGCCGTGATCATACTTATTTTTTCACCTGCATTTTTCATTTTAAGAAGGGTATGGGTAGTAACCTTCTTCACAGGTTTGTTTTCAGTATCAAGTTGGGTACTCATATTAAATTTTTTAAATGGCTTGCTTGCTTTTTAACTCAAGATATTTGTTTACCGTTTGTATGGTCAGTTTTTCCGGTGCAGACAATACAGCCAATATCCCATTCTGCTGAAGTTCTTTTACAATCATGTTTTTTTCATATACAAATTTTTCAGCAATGGTTTTATTATAGATTCCTTCAAGGTCATTTACCGGTTGCCTTGCAATTTCACCAAGTTCGGTATTTTCAAAAAATACAACCATCAATAAATGGTGCTTTGACAGTTGCTTTAAATAAGGGAGTTGTCGTTTCATTCCGCCTATGGATTCAAACTGTGTAAAAATCATCAGGAGGCTTCTGTGTTTTACATAGGTTCTGACCTGCAGGTAAAGTTTCTCAAAATCAGACTCAAGGAAGTCGGTTTCCTGCTTATACAATGCTTCGAGCACATGATTCAGTTGCGTGGCGTTGCGTTGGGCAGGTAAAACGGTTCCCGGCTTATGGCTGAAGGTGATAAGGCCGAATTTATCCTGACGATGCAAGCACACGTTGCAAAGAACGAGGGTTGCGTTAATGGCATAGTCAAGCAATGTCAATTCATTGAAAGGCATTTTCATCAGCCTTCCCTTGTCAATTATTACATATACCTGCTGACTGCGTTCATCAATGTAGTGATTAACCATCAGCCCGCCTTTTCTTGCGGTAGCTTTCCAGTTTACTGATCTCACATCATCTCCTGCAACATATTCTTTGATTTGTTCAAACTCAAGGCTATGGCCGATTTTGCGAAGCTGCCTGTTGCCGGCTTCAGCCTGTTGAGCCGATTGTGCCAACAGGGCATACTTTCTCAATTGAATAAAAGAAGGATACACTTTTACATTTTCCGGCTCAGCAGATGCAATGCGCCTGTTGACAAGGCCAAGCCTTGTTTGAATATAAAGTTGGGCAAACCCAAATAAATATTCTCCCCGTTCAAGGGGTTTAATGGCATACCTGAGCGTTTTCTTTTCGAGAGGGCCCATATTTACCGAGAAACGGTTATTCCTGATTTCGAACTGTTCGGGAAGTTCTTCGATAATGGTAACCCGGGTAAAAAAAGGAAAATGATTGGTCAGCAGCAGGCTGATGTGATTAAAGTCCCCATTGCTGAACCTTTCGGGAAGAAGCCTTACAGCATCAACACCTTTTTTATTTCTGAATAGTACTGCCAATTCTCCGATGGTTAGCAAACCAAGACTGGCAATTAAAATTTTGGGAATTTCAGGATTCCAATTCAGCAGCCAAAAAATAATAAACAGTACAATGGAAATTGCACCGGATATATAAAACCGCCGGGTAAAGAAAACATTGAAACCCGGTTTCTCCATTTCTTCAATCAATTTACAGGTGGTTTGAATTTGCCCTGCAATGTAAATGAAAACAACTTAATCGGGCTTATACACAAACCGTACCATGGCATTTTTTTGTTCGGTACTGCTTATATTGAGTGTATAACGCTGTTCTCCGGCTTTCACTATCATCAAAGCGGTATTGGGTGGTATGCTTCCAAGGTTTTCAGCAACCATAACAATATCCTGTTGTGGTTCATTTTCATTTAATTCAACTTTCAAAGTCACCGGTTTTGCAGAAAGGCCTTTTCTTGAAGTAACAAGGCGATTATTATTATAAACACTGATGGTGTCTCCGTCAATCTCCCCGTTATCATAAAAGCTCACCTCAATCATTCGCTCCGAAGTGGTAATTGTTTTAAAAAGTTCATTCTTTCTTTCCTTCAAAGCAGGGGGAGGAGGGGGAAGCGGTTTCGGTTTTACCGGTTCGGTTGCTGCTATATCGGTATTGGCCGTTTTGGGGCCGGATTCTTTTACGACTGGTTCAGGCTGCCGTGGAGGGGTGGTTGGCTTTGCCTGCGTGTTATTGTCCGTTTTGGCAGTAGCTCCCGGTGTTTTGGTGGTTTTTGAAGAACTTCCCGGAACCGGGTTGGCCGGTTTGGTGGTGGAAGCGGGTGGCTTTGATGCAACAGCGGGAGGCTTGGTAGCAGGTGTGGAAGGCTTGGTGGAAGCCGGTGGTTTGGCAGCTGTGGATGGTGGTTTTGTGGTAGCGGACTTTGTTGTTCCCTGTGGCTTATTTACAGGTGGTTTATTGGCCGGAGGCGTCGGATTTGCCTTGGTTGGTGGTTTATTCACCAGGTAATCCTCCTGACCCGGTTTAATCTTTGGGTTGGGAGCTGTGGCTCCTTTGCTGTTCTTTTTTTCGAGAAATGGTTCAAGTTCAAAATCGGTATCCGGTACTTTTTCCAGAAAAACTTTTCCACCACCGCAACTCGCATTTTTATTGTTCATGTTTGCGCTTGTGTAAGAGCCTTCAAGATATTCTTTGCCGTCCTCTTTTCTGTAAGTCAGATAGCAGGTCATCAGGCAACCGTCACCTCCGCCCGTGATTTTCAGTTCCAGCATTTTATCTTCCTGTAATACAAGATTTTTTGTATTGGGTGACCAAACGCCAACAAGGTTAGCCTTTCCGTAAAAACGGGTAGTTTGATAAGAATAGGTCACTCCCTTTGCATCTCGTCCATTGTTATCAATCTGAACTTCATATCGGTATTTGGGATAGCCCATAGCTACTTCAGCAGGGTTATAAAAAATTCCTCTCCAGATTCCGGTGAGATCCTGTCCTTGAATGATTAGGGGAAAAACAAATCCTGCCAACACCAGTTTAGTCAGTCGCTTCATAGGTCAAATTCGTGGAAAAATTAAAATTACTTTGATAAGATGCAAGGGAACGCAATTCGTGGGTAATAGTTTGTTAATTTTGCACTCCTTTTAGAAAATTTTAAGAGAGGACCAAAAAGATGAGTATTCAGATAAGTTTCCCCGATGGTGCAGTCAGGCAGTATGAAGCCGGTGTTTCGGGGTTCGAAGTAGCAAAGTCAATTTCAGAAGGTTTGGCACGTCATGTATTGGCTGCAAGGGTAAATGGCGAGGTGTGGGACCTTTCCCGACCAATTCCATCCGATGCAACCATTCAGTTCCTGAAATGGGAAGATTCCGATGGTAAAAGTACATTCTGGCATAGTTCCGCCCACCTGATGGCAGAAGCTGTAGAGGCTCTTTTTCCGGGGGTTAAATTCTGGGTAGGCCCACCGGTGGAGAGGGGATTTTATTATGACATGGACCTGGGAGATCGTAAAATTTCTGAAGAAGATCTGGTGGCGCTTGAGAAGAAAATGAAGGAACTTGCAGCAGCTAAATCAGAATTCATCCGAAAGGTAATATCCAAGTCCGAAGCAGTTGAATATTTTTCTGCCAAAGGCGATGAATATAAACTTGACCTTTTGCAGGGATTGACGGATGGTGAAATCACTTTTTACACGCAGGGCAATTTTACAGATTTGTGCCGGGGGCCTCATATTCCCAACACAGGATTGATTAAAGCCATCAAATTGACCGGTATTGCAGGTGCTTACTGGAAAGGTGACGAAAAAAATAAAATGCTGACCCGGGTGTATGGTGTAACCTTCCCGAGCCAGAAAGAGCTTGACGAGTATCTTGCCATGCTTGAAGAAGCGAAGAAGCGTGACCACCGCAAACTTGGAAAGGAACTTGGCATCTTTACTTTTGATGATGACGTGGGTCCGGGCCTTCCCTTATGGATGCCCAACGGCGCTATTGTTATTGAAGAGCTGGAAAAACTGGCAAAAGAAACCGAAGAAGATGCAGGTTACAAGCGTGTGGTAACTCCACATATTGCCAAAGAAAGCATGTATATCACAAGCGGCCACCTGCCATACTATCAGGATAGTATGTATCCTCCCATGGAACTTGAAGGGGTAAAATACTATCTGAGGGCCATGAACTGCCCGCATCACCATAAGATTTTCGATGCAGAGCAAAGAAGTTACAAGGATTTGCCGCTTCGGCTTGCTGAATATGGTACCTGCTATCGCTACGAACAAAGTGGCGAGCTTTTCGGACTTATGCGTGTCCGTTGCCTGCATATGAACGACGCGCACATTTATTGTACCCGGGAACAGTTTGCAGATGAATTCAGGGCTGTAAACGATATGTATCTGAAGTACTTTGGCATTTTTGGTATAGACAAGTACGTTATGCGTCTCAGCCTTCATGATCCCGCAAAACTTGGTCAGAAATACATAAATGAGCCTGAATTGTGGATCGAAACGGAAGCTATGGTTCGGCAGGTATTGATTGAGAGCAATATTCCTTTTATAGAAGTGGCTGACGAAGGCGCATTTTATGGCCCTAAAATTGATGTACAGATCTGGAGTGCCATTGGCCGGGAATTTACCCTTGCAACCAATCAGGTGGATTTTGCACAGGGCCGCCGATTCAATTTAAGCTATACAACTGCCGGTAACGAAACGGATGTTCCGCTGATCATTCACCGGGCTCCGCTTGGTACCCATGAACGGTTTATAGGATTTTTGCTGGAGCACTACGCCGGTAAATTCCCGCTTTGGCTCAATCCCCGGCAGGTGAAGGTGTTGCCTATCAGCGATAAATTTGCCGATTATGCCAAAAGTGTTGCCTCTCAATTGAAAAAAGCAGGTATCAGGGCAGAAGTGGACGACCGGAATGAGAAAATCGGCAAAAAGATCCGCGAGGCTGAATTGCAGAGGGCAAGTTATATGGCGGTAGTAGGCGAAAAGGAAATGGAACAAGGGCAGGTTGCACTGCGCCGGCAGGGTAAGGGCGATCTTGGATCAATGACGGTAGAGGCGGTGATTGCAAAGTTGAAAAATGAAATTTCCTCACGCCGCGACGACGAATAATTTGCAGATTCATAATAAATATTATTTTCGTGTAATAACCCATTTGTTAACTAAATAGAATTAATGGCTTTTCCCCCTAGAAAAAAACCGGGTTTTAACCCAAGATTTAAGCAGGTAGAACCTGAACATCGTATCAATGAACGTATCAGGGTTCCACAGGTAAGGTTGGTTGGTGATAATGTTACGCCGGGTGTCTACCCGACACAGGAAGCGTTGCGCATTGCCCAAAACCTCGAACTTGATCTCGTCGAAATTTCGCCAAACGCAGATCCACCGGTAGTTAAGGCAATCGACTACAAGAAATTCCTTTACGAAAAAAAGAAAAAGGAAAAGGAAATGAAAGCCAACGCCAAGCAAAGCGAGGTGAAGGAAATTCGTTTTACTCCGGGTACCGATGATCATGATTTTGATTTCAAATCGAAGCATGCCGAAAAGTTCCTAAAAGAAGGAAACAAAGTGAAGTGCTATGTGCAGTTCAGGGGCAGGGCTATCATGTTTCAGGATCGTGGAGAGGTGTTGCTGCTGAAATTTGCCGAAAGGCTTGCAGAAGTGGGCGCTCTTGAAAGCATGCCCAAAATGGAAGGCAAAAGGATGATCGCCGTTTTTGCTCCCAAGGCAAAGAAGAAATAATCTTTCCGTAAAAAATAATTCCGGTTACCGGTTTGCAGTAATGTGGACCGGTAACCAATTTTTATGTCAGGATACGATTACCTGACTACTTCATAATGCAATTGAACCAAGCCGCTTTCAAAAGCTTTGCTTTCTGTTAGTTTCAAATTTTTAAATGATCTTCCGGGTTTGAAAAGGGGTGTTCCATCCCCGACAAGGGAAGGTATGATGGAGATGATCATTTCATCTATCTGATTGATCTGTAAAAGACTGTTCACCACATCTGCGCCGCCATCCACAAAGATATTTTTTCCGGTTTGGTTTCTAAGGGTTGCCATCAGTTCGGTGAGGGAGCCTGCATAAAATTGAACATTACCTTCAGATGGCTTTTCGGTGCGGGTAAGGATGAAGGTTTGTTTATCTGCGTGGGGAAATTCAGGCACTTGTTTCATCACCCAATCGTAGGTTTTCCTACCCATAATGACCGTGTCCACCATTGCCGTAAAACCATTATATCCGTAATCTTCCCCTTCCTTGGCTACTACATTTAAAAAGGAAAGGTCGTCCTGCGGGCCCGCGATAAAGCCATCAACACTCATGGCAATGTAGAGAATTACTTTTCTTTCCGTATTCATGTAAATTGAATTTCATTTGGGTTTGGCTTCACTGCCGGCAAGAATACCACCATCGATCGTAAGCTCAATACCGGTTACATATTTGCTTTCATCACTTGCCAGGTAAAGTGCGCCCCACGCCACATCCATAGGTTCGCCAAAATGTCCTAGCGGAATGCCCGCCTCTATTTCACGAATCATTTTCATTCTTCCTTCACCGGTCCCCAGCATCATATCCCACATCGGGGTCATAATAGCGGCAGGATGAATACTGTTGCAGCGGATCTGATATCCCTTTTCCGCACAATACAAGGCAACACTTTTGGTGTGGTTGCGCACGGCTGCTTTACTGGAAGCATAGGCCACCGCAGCCGGTATCCCTACCATGCCGCTTCTTGAGGAGATATTCACAATACTTCCTCCTTCGTTTTTCATAAGCCTGATGCCATATTTACAACCCAGCATCACCCCGGTGGCATTTACCCGGTGTACTTCGTTCCAACTCTCCACACTGGCGTTTTCAGCATCAAATGGTCCGCTGGTCTCCAGAAAGCCTGTAATGCCTGCATTATTTACCAGGATATCCAGCTTGCCATATTTATTTGCCAGATAATCGGTTACCTGCTGCCATTCCGCTTCGTTCCCCACATCCAGATGCAGGTACTCGCCTTTGAATCCCGGAGTTTTGGTAATTTCATGGCCTTCAATGTCTCTAATATCAGTGGCAATAACGGTGGCGCCTTGCTGTGCAAATAACTCAGCAATAGCAAGACCAATGCCTCTTGCTGAGCCGGTAACCATGGCAATTTTCCGGTGAAGTCTCATAGATAAAAATGTAAAACTATGGGTGAAAATATTTAACCTGTATCACACATTGATGTGAAAATTTCATATCAATCAGTAAAACAGAACATTGAAAACCAATTCATGTTTGTGGTTGTCTATAAAGGGTTGTTTTTTTTCCGGTATTCTGTAATTGACTTTATTTACCTGACCATCTTTGTATAAGATATCACTAATCAGGAACTCAAACCCGCAATAGGATAAGCTCCCATTGTACTGACTCCAGGCCGTGAATAG
>JALOMX010000397.1 GCA_025455245.1 Chitinophagaceae bacterium | reverse complement strand
AGGGCTTCAATTTGCAAAACACCGGGCATTACCGGATTACCGGGAAAGTGCCCTGTAAAGAACCATTCATTAAAGGTTACATTTTTCACCCCTACGATACGGGTATCGGTAAGTTCAATGATCTTATCAACCAACAGAAAAGGATACCGGTGCGGAAGGGTTTTTTCAATCTGAGGTAAATCGTACACAGGAGGCAAAGTGGGATCATAGTTTGGAATATCCTGTGTATGCCTGTTTTTCTTGATATATTGTTTCAGCTTCCTGGCAAATTCCACATTGGCTTTGTGTCCGGGCCTGTGTGCAATAATATGGGCTTTTACCGGATACCCGATTAAAGCAAGATCGCCAACCACATCGAGGAGTTTGTGTCGTGCAGGCTCATTGGGGAAATGCAATTGCAGGTTATTTAAATAACCCTCTCCCTGTATCTCAATACTATCCTTTTTGAAAACCTTTTTCAGTCGTTCCTTTTCTTCCTGGGTAATCGGTTTATCTACCACCACAATGGCGTTGTTTACATCACCTCCTTTAATCAGGTCATGTTCAAGCAACATTTCCAATTCATGCAAAAAAACAAAGGTTCTGCAGGGGGAAATTTCTGCCCTGAAATCCTTCATGCTTTTTAGCATGGCATGTTGAGTACCCAAAACAGGACTATTAAAGTCAATCAGGGTTGTGATTTTATAATCGGTGGAAGGAAGCGCGGTTAACTCAACCCTTCTTGCTTCATCTATAAACGTTATATTTTCACCGATGGTAAACCAAACCTTGGATGCATCCTGTTCAACAATTCCCACTTCTTCAATAATTTCTATGAAGGGAGCGCTGCTTCCATCCATAATGGGGATTTCCGGCCCGTTTATTTCAATAAGGCAATTGTCAATACCGGTTCCTACAAGCGCTGCAAGGATATGTTCAACGGTACTTACTTTACCACCATTGGCCTCAAGGGTTGTACCCCTGCTTGTATCTGTTACAAAGTCACAGTCCGCTTTTATGATGGGTTGCCCCGGAAGATCGATCCGTTGAAATTGGAAACCATATCCCGGGTTGGCCGGTTTCAGGGTCATATGGACAAACGCGCCTGTATGCAGGCCCGTTCCATTGATACTTACCGATGATTTTAAAGTATGTTGCTTGTCGGGATTAAATGTTTTATCCATGCTGTAATAATATAAATCGACTAAAGGAAGCCGCAAAAGTAAAGTAATTCATGGAAGTATGGTTTTTCAGGCAGACACTACCCATCCACAAAGAGATCCCGATAGAATTGGGTATTTCCCGGAACGTAGGCATAGCCGCTTAGGTCCGTAACGCCTGCATCTGCCATAATATCCTCATCGGTGAAAAAGTTTCCGGTACATTCCCTTGCCGGTTTTTGCAGGAGATACCACACCGAATCAGCGAGGATTTGTGGGGTCCTGCTCATTTTCATGAGCATTTCGCCCCCAAGCAGGTTATTGACCGCTGCGGTGGCAATTGTTGTTTTGGGCCAAAGTGCATTGGCTGCTATCCCAAAAGGCTTTAGTTCTGCAGAAAGCCCGTATGCAATCATGCTCATACTGTATTTACTCATGGTATAGGCAAGATGGCCGGCAAACCATTTTGGGTTCAGGTTAATTGGCGGACTTAAGTTTATGATATGAGGGTTGGTGGCTTTTTTAAGGTAGGGAATAGCCGCCTGACACAAAAAAAAGGTTCCCCTTACATTGATATCATGCATCAGGTCGTAGCGCTTGGCTTCGGTTTTTTCGGTGGGCAATAAGTTAATGGCACTTGCATTGTTTATCAAAGCATCTACCCCACCAAAATGGGCTGCGGCCTGCTCCATTGCTTTATGACTTGCAACCTCGTCCCTGATATCCAACTGAATGGCAAGCGCTTTACCACCTGCCTTTTCAACTTCTTCGGCAGCAGAGTAAATGGTACCTCCGAGCCTCGGGTCTTCGGTTACACTTTTGGCCGCAATTACAATATTTGCTCCATCCGCGGCAAGTTTTAGTGCAATGGCCTTTCCTATTCCACGACTTGCACCCGTTATGAAAATGGTTTTATTCTTAAATGGCATACAATGGTTTTGCGGGAAAATTATACCAAAAAAGATAAAAAAGAAGCAGGAAAATTCCGGAACCCCGGGATTGCCGGATATTGGAGACCCACGAAATCTAAAAATTAGATCAACGCCCTATGATTAATAATGATCAAAACTATTCAGTGAAGATTATCAGGGCCGCTAAAAAATGGCACTAAAAAAAAGACAAAACCGGCAAGGGGTATTCAAAAACCCATCAAAAGGCTTGCAGATAATAACCATTAATGATTCTGGTAGTTTTTCATTTTATTCAGGCGGGGATCGTCCTGAATTTTATACCATCTTGCAGATTGCCCCGTCCTAAGTGCGGGGAATGATCCCAAACCTATGCACCTATAATTGAATTGGATGAACGGTTAAAAAATCAAGATTCATCAACCATTATTCTCCAAAAATATGGCCACTGCTTCAGCGGCTTTTTTTCTCGCCTTCTCCAGCTCATCATTTACAATAATTGCATTAAAGCTTTCTTTATACTGCTTTTCATGCGCTGCTTTATTTAATCTTGCCTCAAGGCTTTCCGGT
>JALOMX010000396.1 GCA_025455245.1 Chitinophagaceae bacterium | reverse complement strand
GGGAGGGCAAGCTGCTACTGATACAGCTAACAACAATTACATTGTCCCCGACTTTTTTATTGTGAACAATGCAGGCATACTTGAACTAACCCTCAACAGCAAAAATGCCCCTGATCTGCGCATAAGCAATGACTACAAGGATATGTTGCGCGAATATGAAAAAGGGAGCAAAAAAGACAAACGTCAAAAGGAGGCCGTTGGTTTTATCAAGCAAAAGATTGATTCGGCCAAATGGTTCATTGATATTATTAAACAGCGGCAGGAAACGCTGTTTAATACCATGCATGCCATTATGGACCGTCAGCATGATTTTTTTCTTACAGGCGATGAGACTAACCTGAAACCCATGATTCTGAAAGACATTGCCGAAGTAACCGGGCTCGACATCAGTACGGTAAGCCGGGTAGCCAACAGCAAGTATGTTCAAACAGAGTTCGGTACTTTTTTACTGAAGTTTTTCTTTAGTGAGGGAATGAGCACCGACAGCGGCGAAGAGGTGAGCACCCGGGAAGTTAAGAAAATACTGAGCGAACTTGTAGAGGCAGAAGACAAACATAAGCCACTGAGCGATGATGTGCTTACCGAAATGCTTCAGCAAAAGGGCTACAACATTGCAAGGCGAACGGTGGCCAAATACAGGGAACAGTTGAATATACCGGTGGCGCGGCTGAGGAAGGAGTTGTAGTTGGGTTAAAGGTTTGTGGGGACACCAATCTATCATTGGGCACACCACACATTTAAGAGTTGGGAAATATCCGGAATTTCAGAAATCTTTTTTGGACAATTCATTCTAAAGTAATTTATCAGGAATAACTCAAGTTTTTTTTATGGAAGTATCAGTCATTAATATCGGAAATCCAAAGGGAATCCGGTTAAGCAAAACGGTATTGGAAAAGTATAATATTCAAGACAAATTGGAATTAATTATGGAAGAAGGTCAATTTGTTTTGAAGCCGGTATCGAAACCAAGAGAGGGTTGGGAGGAATCATTTCGGCAAATGCATGAAAATGGAGATGATTCATTGCTTATAAATGATCTATTTGAGGGAGGGCTTCTTAATTCCCTATCAGGTATCCAATGAATACGGTTATCAGGGCCATGGATAAATTGAAAAGATTGGCTGAGCGAACCTTGAATTTTTCTCCTGCCCACAACAGGAATGAAAACAGCGGAAGGATAAACAATACAAATAATACGGGTAGCCAAAGAAATTCATATACAGCTCCTACCGCAGCAAATGTGTAAATTGAAATAAAGCGACTGCCAATCCAGTAAATAGCTGCGAATATGTTGGCAAGCATGATGGCTTTTTCAATACCCGACAGTTTCAGTTTCGAAAACAAATGTTTCATGTATCCTTTACGGAATTGGCCTCGCACGAGGCTTTTGCTTATTCCTCCTCTTCAATCTTTTCATCCACGGCATTGGCAACCAATTTCTGACTCATGCGCCGCATGGGATTGGCACGCGCTTCATCGTAATGGTTGCGGCGGTTAATGATGTCGATGGCCTCGTACAACGCGGCAAGCATTGACGTATGATCGGCCTTGCCCTGTCCGGCAATATCGAAAGCCGTGCCGTGGTCGGGGCTTGTACGAACTACGGGCAAGCCGGCGGTATAGTTTACACCTTCACCAAAGGCAAGCGATTTAAAAGGTATCAAACCCTGATCGTGGTACATGGCAAGCACGGCATCAAACTTCAGGAATTGCTGCCTTGCAAAAAATGCATCGGCAGGGTAGGGGCCAAATACCATATTTCCCTGCTGCTTCAGTTCTTTGATAGCGGGTTGAATGATCTCTATTTCTTCTTTGCCCACGAGGCCTTCATCGCCCGCATGCGGGTTGAGCCCAAGTACGGCGATCTTTGGTTTATCTACGCCATAATCCCTCTTTAAGGCAGCAATCAGTATTTGAACCTTTCTTTTTATGGCTTCGGCAGTTACTTCTTTCGCAGCCTGTGCAAGAGGCACATGTTCGCTCAGCACAGCTACCTTCATATTGTCGGCCACCATCAGCATCACCACATCGGGCACGCCAAATTTGTCGCGGAAAAAGGGGGTATGTCCGGTATAATTAAAATCCTCGCTTTGGATATTGTTTTTATGGATGGGTGCGGTCACCAGGGCATCTATCTCTCCGTTCTTCAAAGCATCCGTAGCCATTTGCAAACTGATGCGGGCATATTTGCCACCGGTTTCATTCATCTGACCCGGGGTAATCTGTATTTCTTCTTCCCAGCAATTGAACAGGTTGATCATTTTGGGATTCAGACGGCTGAATTCCTTTAAGCTTTGAAACTGAAAATTACCTTCGGGCAAGGCCTTCCGGTAAAAATTCACCGTTTTGTTGCTTGCAAAAATCACGGGGGTACATATGTCCAAAACCCGGTTGTCGCTGAGGCTTTTTATAATAATTTCAAGGCCAATACCATTCAGGTCTCCGCAACAGAAGCCTATGATCGGTTTACGTATTTCGCTCATACATGCAAAGATAAGGGTGAAGCAGGAAGGCTTTCATACCTTTGCCCCATGCATAAAAAGGGCGGACAACAGCCATACACCCTCAAAAAATCGCTGGGGCAACACTTCCTGCGCGATGAGCGCTATTGCCATCAG
>JALOMX010000395.1 GCA_025455245.1 Chitinophagaceae bacterium | reverse complement strand
CAACTTTCCAACCTACCAACTTTCCAACTTTTCAACTAAAAAAAATTGACATTTCAAGATTTCAACTTCGATCCCCGCCTGCAGGAAAGCATTGACGCAATGGGCTACAGTAACCCTACACCTGTTCAGCAGCAAGTAATTCCTTATATCCTCGAAGGCAAAGACCTCATTGCGTCTGCCCAGACCGGTACAGGAAAAACGGCGGCCTTTCTGCTGCCTCTTATCCATAAAATTCTTACCGAACCACAGGATCATCATTCCATTAAGGCGCTGATCATTGTACCCACACGTGAGCTTGCGGTGCAAATAAGTCAGGCCCTGGATGGCATGGGCTACTTTACCGATGTGTACGGCATTGCCGTTTATGGAGGAGGTGATGGTGATCTTTTTAATGTAGAACGAAAAGCGCTGAGTACCGGTGCCGATATTGTTATTTGTACTCCCGGCAGAATGATTGCCCACCTGCAAATGGGTTATGTAAAATTACAAGGGTTAAAATACCTTGTTCTTGACGAAGCCGACCGTATGCTCGACATGGGTTTTCATGGTGATATCCTGAAGATCATCGGCTTTTTGCCCAAGCAAAGGCAAAATCTGCTTTTTAGTGCTACTATGCCGCCAAAAATGAGGGAGCTCGCACGTAAGATTTTACATGAGCCCGTGGAAGTTAATATTGCCATCAGCAAGCCTCCCGAAAAAATAAGGCAAGGCGCATTTGTGGTATACGATGAGCAAAAAATAAAGCTTGTAAGTTTTATGCTGCGCAGCAATCCTTACCGGTTGGCGATTGTGTTTTGCAGCAGTAAGGAGAGTGTTAAGAAACTTACTTTCGAGTTGAAGCGTGCTCACCTCAAAGTGGCTGAAATCCATAGCGATCTCGAGCAACTTGAACGCGAAAAGGTTCTGTTGGACTACCGCAATGAAAAGATCCGCATCCTGGTAGCCACCGATATTTTGAGCCGTGGAATTGATATCGACATCATTGACCTTGTAATCAATTACGATGTACCCCATGATGCAGAGGATTACGTACACCGCATTGGCCGCACAGCCCGTGCGGAACGCAACGGTACCGCATTGACGCTTATCAATCCAAAAGATCAACGAAAGTTTTCCGGTATAGAACGATTGCTGGAAAAGGAAGTCCCTAAACTTCCTGTGCCGCCCGATCTTGGTCCTGCACCGGAATGGAAACCCTTTGAAAGAAGGGGTGGTGAAGGAGGAAGAGGTTTTAAAGGAAAGAAAAAAAGAATGGGGGGGAAGCCGGGAAATAACAATCAGGCATCGGCTACCGCTGAAAAACATATTGGCCCCAAACCCGTTCGTCAGCATCACCACAAAGCGCCGAAGGACAGTAGTACAGGCTGACTTGAAGATCTAATTACTGAATCATCATTTTTTTTGTAGTGTAGCCAAAGAAACTAACAGGTTTCCTTCGATATAAGGAGGAGGTAGCCATCCGTGCAGAAACTTAATCCATCTCTGCATTACAATAATTTTCAGGAATTCTCCTTTACTTTTTTGGATTATTAAATCTTATGGATTTATAACTCCTCTCTTAGCAGTCAAACTGATTGCCAAGGTTCAGTACGCCATCACCTAAAGACCCGTAAACGGTGGATTAATAAGAAGAAAAACAAGTATTATTAGCATAGATCCTGCAACCCCCAATCCTATGGCAGTCATGGTATTCTTTGCCTTGTCCTTCTGAATGAAAATGAGTTGATCAATTTTATCCGGATTAATTTTTATATCGCTTCCAACGAGGGTATCCACGCCAATATCTGAAAATAGATGTACCTCCTTCAATACAATGTCTTCCTTTTTTTTATAGCGATATTTATTGTTATTTTCATTAATATATTTTAAATGTTGGGGAGGAACCTTTCCAAGTGTTCCTGATATTTGATCAATTGTTGAATCAAAACTGAAATTCTCAAGTAAATAAATGCCTTGTTTTGAATGAACAATAATTTCTTTTCCCGCAAGGGCCCGAAACTTACCTGCGGCAACTTCCGTTGCCGATTTTTGGATAGGCTTATAGTAAGTACAACTTTGGAAAAATACCAGGCATAATAAGGCAAACATATACCCTACGGAAATGTTTGATAATTTACTTTTCATGGCCTACCTTTTAAGTGTATTTAAATCAAATCCGTTTGAACTTAAGAGGTATTTTATATGCTATCAAAGTTAATCAATTTGTGTCTAAATAAAAATGATTAAATAGTATAATATGAAATGTCCAATGATTGCCAGACATCCCTGACTGCTTTACCGGCAAACACGAAAAATGATTGATTATATAGGTATAGCATTGTAAAAAAAAGTGTCCGGTCTTGTTGCATACACCCCACAAATAAATTATTTTTAAGAAAAAATCAGCTTATGAATTTGAGAAGCCATCACCTGAAGTTGATAATAATCCCGGCACTTTTTCTTACCCATTTGTTGTTTGCCCAAAACGTTGGCATCGGTACCAATAACCCGCAGGCCGCATTGCATGTATTTTCCTCTTCTTCAGTCCCTCTCCATATTGAATCATCCAACAGCACCTCCTCCACCATAAGTTTTATCACCTCGATAAATACTGCAGGTTCGGTTGGGGCCTTCGCCGGGCGAATGGAACTTATG
>JALOMX010000394.1 GCA_025455245.1 Chitinophagaceae bacterium | reverse complement strand
TCCCAGGTTCCATGTGCTGCCATGGGTGCGAGAACTGACCGCCCTATATATTGAAGCATGCCAAGTATAAGCCCGGCAATAAATGTGGCGGTGAACAGGAAATGGGTATCAACAGGATGTAGGGTATTCGGTTGCAGGAATAACAAGGTTTTGTAGGATGCATGAAGCAGGGCCGTAATCGGGATGGTAATATATGGCGACCATTTTTTGATAAGAAAATTGGCCAGCCCCCTGAAAACAAATTCTTCAGTTAGACCAATGAAAACAGCTACCGGCGCAAACCATGAAATTGATTGAGGTATTGGTGAGGCGCCAATATAAATCCGGTAATATATTCCAAATCCGGCACCAATAAATACACCCGCTGTGGCAATGACAAAAAAGTATCTGCTGTTTTTATCATGAAAAATGGTTTGCAAATTGGATGCACTTAGCGTATGTCGGTAAACCAGCATGCAGATCAGCAGAAAACCTGCCCAAGCAAAAATTTTAGTCCAGCCCGGACTATGAATGAACCATGCAAATGCAAATACACCTGTGGTAAACAGCAGTGTGTTCCAGAGTGCTTGCCGGTTTGCCTTTGTATACAATCGCTTAATGATTCGGGTGAAAAATTATGATGAGGAAATAAGTATTCGTTTTTTGTAAACCGCCATGCCCATTACGGCAACCAATGCCGGTATCCAGGCCATCAGCCAGCCCGACCCAAGGCATAACCCGTCATTGGCCACGACCACGGTATTGGGTAAAGCTGTTTGAAGCACAGCAATGGTTGAATCCATATTGGTACTGTCGGTTGAATAGGAAAGCAGCTTCAATTGCTTCATTTCCAATAGCGGCGCTATGGATATGCTGTCGGCATCTATTAAAGTAAGTGATTGCAGGTTTTTAAGATCCGATACGGGTGAAAGGTCCAGTTTTATGTCAGTGGCAAATACATCAAGAGAAGTACATTCCGGTTTGTTTTTCGGGATGTTATTTATGAAAAACTGAGGATCACTTGTATTGAAAATTGTTAAATGCTTAACTCCCGGAAGTTCCATTTGCAGTTCTGCTGAATCCAGAATAACTTTTTGCAGGGTGTTGCGGTGTGCCAGAATATCTTCGGCAGGTATTTTCATGCCGCCCATGATCAGTATTTCAGGCGCTACAAGGGCAGAAAGTAAACCTTTGGGATAAGCTTCTTCCCAATCTGTCAGGATCAGGTTCCTGATTTGTGGATTTTCTTTTAGCCAGTTTTTGCATTCCGGTTTGGTGGCTATTTCGTTGCCATCAAAGCTGAAATAGAAATCCCGTAGTTTGGGTAGCCGGGGCAATGGTGTACAATGATAAATGCTATCATCATTTTGAAGAAAAAGGGTTTGCAATTGTAGTTCTCCGGCGAGTAAGTGTTGTTGTGCCTCACGTAATTCAATCATTAAAACTGTTGGGTCAAAATGTTTAAAAAGCCATTGCAATTCATCTTCTGCAAAATCTCCGGATATCATCAGAAAACAACCGGGGTTTAACAAGGCAATTTTTTCCAGTTCAGGTTTCCAGGCAACATAGCCTTCATGGTTTAAGTCAATTACCTTTAGTTGGCGGATGGCTTCTTTGTTACCCAGGTCAATAAGTTTTGAAACAACAAGGCCGGAGTCAATTTTGATGCCGGCTATTTTTCCATTCAGCAACAAAATCGAGTCGGAATGAATAAAATGGATTGCTCCATCGGTACTTTTTACAGATGGTTCATGTTTAAATAACCAGTTTTTGATCAAAAACAAATCTCCCGGAGACGCCTCCAATGCACCGGGCTGACCCAGATGGCAGACGGTAGAATACAAATAATAGTTTTTTGAAAAGTTTGCCACGGAACCGTTACCATACAATTTTACGATAGTGGATTGTTTAGTACCTGTTTGCCTGCAACTGTTAAAAAACATAAAAGGCATAAAACTTACAAAAGCCAAAAAAGAAAGGCGGGTAATATGGCGGATGTATGCCGGAATCCTCACAGATTTGAAGTCCTTTTGCATAAAATGGTTGCAAGGTTTATGACCTTGTGCTAGATGCTTAAAATTACGAAATATTGACCCTTTTACCTAAATTTTTTTCCTCTCGGGCAGGTTTGCCTTTCAAGGTTTACTTTTGCGGCGTTTTAAAGAAAGATTATGCCCAAAGATACTTCCATCAGATCAGTGCTGATTATTGGCAGCGGCCCCATTATTATTGGCCAGGCCTGCGAATTTGACTACAGCGGCAGCCAGGCCGCACGCAGCCTGCGTGAAGAAGGGGTAAGGGTGGTGCTGATCAACAGCAACCCTGCCACCATTATGACAGACCCTATGATGGCCGACCAGGTGTACCTGTTGCCATTAACTGTGGAAAGTATTGAACAGATCATTATTGAACAGCGCGAGGCAGGTTTTCCCCTTGATGCCGTGCTGCCTACCATGGGAGGGCAAACAGCCCTGAACCTCGCAAAAGAAGCTGAAGAGCTCGGTATCTGGAAACAATACAATATCCGTCTGATCGGGGTAGATATTAAAGCTATTGACAAGGCTGAAGACCGCGAGCAGTTCAGGCAATGGATGATACAACTTGGTGTACCTGTAGCACCTGCCCGCACCGCCAACAGCTTTCTCGAAGGAAAAGA